>CAYHWZ010000017.1:0-13450 GCA_964359975.1 uncultured Elusimicrobia bacterium
CGGATTCACTTTTACGCGGACCAATCCTGTGGCGCCTTCCAGTTTTATCGGCGGGTTCATCTTGAGACGGGCGAGTCCTTCAATGTTAAGGAAAGTGACACGCGCCAGTTTTTTTTGCAGAATCTGCTGATTGATGCTGACTTTTTGGCCCGGCAAATAAATGAGTGCAAGCCAGCGTCCGTAAGCGTCCTGCGATTCGGCGCGGGCAATTCTCAGCAGGATAGGTTTTCCCTCGACCTTATTTTTAAGGAACGACTTGGCTTCATCCCCGCCGGGTTCTGCAAGCACGCCGGCTTCCTGGTCTACGCGGCCCGGGTGCGGGATTTCGGGTGCATTGAGTCCGAGCAATCGGACAGACCGTCCGCGCTGAGTGCCCGGCAAAAGCCAGACCGGAGGCGCTTCGAAAAGTTCCACTGTGTCGCCGTCAATGACGCGGTCTACGGTGGTGCGGAACTCGACGTGCGGACGGGTGAAATCAGTTTCAAAATCACCGTCGGAAAATTTCACGATTTCTTCCGGCTGGATATCTATGAACGCATGAGTGCCGCGGTCGTCGGGATCCGCGCTCACTACGCCGCGGATGACTGTGCGTCCGGATATGGAATCGTCCAGCAGATGACTGACATGGTGCGGCGAAGATGTGTCCGCGGCGCGGTAATAGTTGGCCGCAGACCAAAAGACGGCGCTCATAATAAGCAAGGCAAGATACGCGGAGCGCGCTGAAACGGACCATTTTATTTCGCGCCAGAATCCGCCGAGCGCGTTGCTTTGTCTGTACTGTTTTTGCCAAATCCAGGCGGCGCACGCAGCGCACAGCACAAACAAGATTAGGAACCAGTTCAGTACCGTGACGCCGGCCAGACGGACTTCCCATGCCGGATACGCGCGCGCAAAAATCATGGGCATTGCCGTCCCGACGACAAACGCGTAGCAGAAAATTGCGATATCAATCATTTGGAAGTGGGGTAATACCGGTTGTCATCATTGGACTTGAGAATGGTTTCAGTGTTGAAGTCCGGAGTGAACTTTGACACAGCCCAACCCACCGCAAGCGCCAGAAAAACCATGAGCAGAAAAAGACGGCTGGTCCGGTCCATGACGTTATTCCGGGTCCTTCATTTTTTCAGAGTCGGGCACAGCGGCTATTTCCCGCGAGAGTTCTATCTCTTTCAGATAACTTTCCTCATCGACTTTAGCTTTCTGACGGGCTTCCTGTTCGAGCGGGCATCCGGCAAGATGGTCGCAAACCGAGCAGTATTTGTTCAGTTTCGGGGCAAACTCTTTTTCTGCCATCATTTTAATTCCCAGTTCGCCGATATTCCTTATCAGGTTATCAATATCTTTCTGCGAACGGGTGGTGGTGATGCGTTTGTTGTGACGGAGAAAATCCAGGGAAAGTTTCGACGGAGTGATGCCGAAATTTTTGATGCAGGCCCAGTAATAAACGGTCAGCTGGAGATCTTCGTCCACTTCCTGCTGAGTGCGGAGGCGCGGCTCGGTCTTGTAGTCTATGACTTCGTACGTTCCGTCGGGAAGTTTCTCGATACGGTCGATGAATCCGATGGTGACGAAATCTTCGCCCACGGGCAATTCGAAATAGGGCTCGCACGCGTAGGCCTTTTTAAATTTACCTTTGATGAAATGTTCGTGGTAATTTATGAGCATGGACTTGGTTTCGTCATAATATTTCTTTTCTTCGTCGCGCGACGCGAACCCTGCGGAACTCCAGTTCTTGTCCAGATATTTGAGCAGCAATTTGAGCGGCGGTTCTTTGAGATAACCGTCGTACTGGTAAAATTCCTCCAGTGAATTGTGCGCAGCGATACCGACGGAGAAAAATGATTTCGGCTGGGGCGGCACATGGTCCACGTAAAGGAATTTATAACTGCGCTGACAATTTTTGAAACTGGACATTTTGGAGTAGGAGAGCCGGAACTTGTCCTTGCTCGACGGGCGGTCTTTCCATTCCGGGCAGATTTTCTGATAGTCGCACCAGGAACAGATGGAGCCGGGTTTTGGCTCAAATTTGTTGTCGTATATGGCTTTGCCCACATCTTTAATGGTGTCAAGGGTCTGCTTCAGTTCTTCCCGCGTGAAATCCACGGTGACTTTACTGTCCGTGTTCAGATAGTGGAAAGTGATCTGACCGAAATTGTCCTTCCACATGCGCTGAGCCATGAGCGTGTAGATTTTTGCCTGCAGTTCGCGTTTGAGCTGACGGCTGTCGAGCGTTTTGCCGGACTTGTAGTCAATGACTTCCAACTTGCCATCGGGACGCCGGTCCACGCGGTCGAATCTGCCCCGGATGGAGTAGTCGCCGATCTTATCCTCGACGGATTTTTCGCATTGAATGGGGATGGAAGTCATATTGCGGCTGCCGGCGAAATATTGTTTCAGCACATCGCGGGCTTTATTCTTGAACTCTTCCTCTTGTTGAGGCGAATCGTACCCTTCTGAAATCCAATGGATGTCGAGCAGAGCAAGCAAGTCTGATTCATGCGCGGATTTGATGTTAAAGTTTTTGTGGAACATTTCCAGGGCTTTGTGCAGAGACGACCCGAACGAAAGCTGGTGAGTAGATTTTGACTTAATGGAGTTCACATACTGAAACTTGTATTTCAGCGGGCACATGAGATAGGTGGAGATTTTGCCGTAACTAAGCGAAGGCGGCGCGCGGAAGAACCAGGTAATGAACTGCCAGATAATTTTAAGAGGAAGGAACGCTACTTTTTCCCAGCGGAGGTTGGACAACAGATTAGAAAAATCCATCAATCAACTCTTGACGGAGCAGACAACATTGGCCGCAACCGGATATAGGTTTTCATCCCCTCACTAAAATTCTATCACTTTTAGGCGGGGAAATCTATATTCCTCCCTGATTTTAGAAATTAGACCTGCGTGCAATCCTGTTCAGATCCCGCTTACCGTGGATGATAGCCAACATTACGACGCGGACACTCTGCACTTGATAGATGAGTCGGTACTCGCGCACAAAAAGTTCACGGACACGGACGTTTCCGTATTCAGGAACAACGCGGCCTCTTTGGGCAAATTTGCCGAGTCCTGTTCCCGCATCATATAATTCCTGAACAGTCGCTGCAGCATACACCGGAGAATCTTTTGCGATGAATGCATGAATCGCCTCCAAATCGCCCAGCGCCTCGACGGACCAGACTATTTTGCGGTCCACTTCGCAATTCTTTTTTCAACTTCTTTTTGAGAGTAAACCCTGCCCTTCTTTGCGTCATCCATTCCCCGGTCTATTTTTTGGAGCACATAGAGGTGGTATTGAACATCTTCCAGAGAACAATTTTTGGGAAGCCGTGTGAGCAGATTTGAAACTTCTTGCCGCACTTTCAGCATGTTACTTTTTCCTCCTGATCACCGTAAAATTCAATCTGTCTAAAGTATACCCGATATGTCCTGCAGCGTCAAGAACAGTACACAATTCAAATAAAATTTCCGGCAAATGGACTGCTACCTTGCGGCGGGAGCGGAACCCCAGGTGATGCCGAGCGACACACGGTGCGACATGCCCAGACTGGACAACGGGATAAATGCGTAGTCGATTTTGAACGGGTGGCGGGAAAATCCAAGGCCGGCTGTCACGCCGCGGTAATCTTCGAGCACAATGCGGTCCAATCCGAATCCGGCGCGCACCGCAAAGAACGAACCGGCCCAATACTCGATACCGCTGTTGAATCGTATCTCTTCGTCGAGCGGCTGGACCGCGTCCACGGCAAAAAGAGTTTTGGCGCCGATCAGATAAGTCGCTCCTGCGCGCGCCAGCAGAGGGAGCGGACGTTTGCCCGAACCCAGTCCTCCGTCTGACCCGATATTCTGAATGGACGCGCCCATGGAAATCGGCGTCTTGGGTATGGTGTAGAACGCGCCAAAGTCCGCGGCCACGTTTCGGGTTTCGTCGTTTTCCAATTTTTCCGAGACGAACTTCACTGAACCGCCAAGGAGAATGTCGGACTTTAAACGGACGGAATGCCCGGCGCTGAACAGGAGCTGTTGGTTGCGGAATTCCGCGCCTTCGGTTCCGCTGCGGTCGCGGTAATTGTCCTTTGAATGGAAGATGGATGTGTGCATGGAAAAAGCGCCGTACCGGCCCGGATACGAAATGTTGGCGCTCTCTGCGTTGATGTCTTCGAAATAGGAAAGATGAGAGAACCAGAACTGGGGCTCGTCAAGCGACGCGGGCGCGGCGGGATTGTATTCGAACGCTTGCGCGTCCTGCGCCATGGCCGTGAACGCTTGTCCCATTGCGGCACAGCGCGCGCTCATTGGTATCTTAAGGAAAGAGAACCCTGCTTCACCGGACTGTTTGGCGGAAATGCCGGCGAATGCAAGCGACGAAAAATGTAAAAGTATAACAACAGCAACCCCTTTGTATTCCCCCTTAATAAGGGGGAAAGAAAGGGGGTGACGTTTTTGTTGTTTATCATTCACTAAGTCGCGGTTCATCGGATTAAAGTGAGTTTACCTCTCAGCGTCTGGCCGAGACTTTTGCCTGTAGCCGAGTACAGATAAATCCCGCTTGCAACCTGAGTGCCTTCATCGTTTTTTCCGTCCCACAAAATATATGAAGTGACTATACTTGAATCCACTATCTGGTGGAGCGTATCAGTTTTCAAAGTGCGGACCAGGTCGCCGGCAAGATTGAAAATGCGGAGTTCAGCTCCGCCGGTCAGGTTGGGAAGCTGGAATTTGACCTGTTCGTTCGTGCCCGGACGGAAGGGGTTGGGATACGAAAACACACGGGCCAAATTTCCGGGCGCTGTGACCAGTGTCGGCGATACCACATCGAAATACACATCCGGGTCGCCGGACCTGTTGTCTCCCCAGAGTGCGTACGCGTTGCCGGACCCCGGCGCCAGATGTATATAGTCGCCCATGTATGTCGCGGCCAGACGCGGGTCCGCTCCGACAATTACAGGGAACGAACCATTTGTCACACGCATGGACGGCGCAAAAGTAACTCCACCGTCGGCAGAATAGGTGTAGTACAGGTCCAGCATCAGATTGGACGGGTCGTTCCGACGGTCGTACCAGATAGCGTGCACAATACCTTTCGAATCAACTGTCACTGCGGGCATCAACTGGTCGTTGACATGCTCGTTGGCCAGCGGAACAACTGCGCTCCAGGTAGCGCCTGAATCCGTGGACCGCGAATAATATATTTTAGGATTGCCGAGACGGGCGTCGGTCCACAAGACATACAAGTTGCCGCGGTTCGCGCCGGCGCTGACGTCCGTTGTCATGGCCGGGAAACCGTTGCTTCTGAACCCGCCGTTGAACGTTGCCGGCAGAGCTGTGCCGCCAGCTGAGATTGTGACCGGCGCGCTGAAAGTGACTCCTCCGTCAACAGACTTGGAAAATTTGACGCTCGCGGACAAGTCGCTCCAGCTCACATAAACATCGCTGTTCACACCCACCACGACCTGAGACCCCTGCGTACTGCTGGACTGCGAAATCTGCACTGGCGCAGACCACGTGGCTCCGCGGTCTGTTGACCGGCTGAGCACAATGTGCGAAACCTGGTTTGAAGCGCCGTAATTCACAAACTTTGTCCAGCTTACATAAAGACGGTTGCCAAACGCGCCCTGGCTGCGGTCCGCCGCAATCCATTCCTTGTCGTTGAATATAAGGGAAGCTTTGGTGTCGGTCTTTACCGTAGCGGCAGTGTTGAACCGCGTGCTGACCGGAGTGGACGACGCCACAAAAACCCCGTTGTCACCGCCGCCTGTCTGTCCGATGAACGCGTAGAAAAAAATCCCGTCGCGGTCCACGGTCAGCACAGGGTCTGCGTAAATCGAGTATCCCGGCGGAGCGGAGATTGCCCCTGCGTCGGTAAAGCTCGCTCCGCCATCGGTGGAATAGGCGAACCCGACATTGATTGCAGCGGGATTGGCGTCATTGAACCCGCAAAGAATTGTGGAACCGTACGCCGCAATGCTGGTTTCACTTTGTGTGTTGTAGATGGCGTTGTCCGAATCGCGGTTGTTGACGCGGCGGTTCGTGACGGAACCGGCTGCGGCACCGGACGGCACAGCAAATGAGCCCGGCGTGCCGAACGCAGGGGCGGGCAGGCCGGGTAAATGGCGGACCGGCATGTGAGCATTATGTTCGAGAAAATAGAGCATACGCATGGCTCCGGCGGAAAGCTGCTGTTTTTCCTCCGCGCGGAGAGAAATCCCCCACAGTCCGGTGATACAGACTGCGGCAAGCGCAATTTTCAGAAAATTTATTTTTCTCAAAAGTGGTACCTCGCTGTCAGCATAAATCTTTTTACGTAAGAGTCCACCACGTCCTGATTGATGAACGGCAGTGAAGAATCTTCCGGCACAGCAAACAGACGCGTGGTGCCGGACGTGGACCTTAGCTGATATTCACCGGAAACATCGAGCGAAATGGTGCGGCGGCCAATTTCCCACACATACCCGCTGCCGGCAGCGACGGTAAATGTGTCCGCTTCCTCCCGTCCGTAAAATGGCACCAGCGAACCGCCGAACCGAAACGGTACATTCGGTTTAAGATATATTTCCAGTCCCACATGATAGGAGAGCGTGTCCACCAGACCGGCGACGCGTGTGTCGCCGCCGTTTTCAGCGACTTCAGTTTTGCCCCACCAGGTTTTGACCAGATCGAGGGCCACAGTGGCGGGCGTTTTTTTCGAGGCAAATTTGTACGCAGCGCCAACACCCAGTTCCCATGGCATAAACCATTCGCGCCGGTTGTCCGAGTTTTGGGCCGGAGAAACTACAGTTTCAGTTTCGGACAGATTGAAACGTGTTTTGAGCAAAGCCCCGAGCGTGAGATTCTCGTCGAAGATGTAGCTGGCTCCGCCAGTGAACTGACGTCCGCCGAACACTTTGCGGTTTTCGCGGATATTGGCGCTGATGAGCGCGCCGGAAATCGGATTGTACACGTAGTCGCGGTAACTGAACGACGGCGTGCCGCGATAGGCAAGATACGCGATGCCAAACCGGAACTTTGTAAACCGGACAGACGCGGCTCCTGCGAGCACACGCATTTCGCCGGAATCTTCGGCGCGTTTCTGGGATGCAAGTCCGCCCTGAGTGTAGTCGGACACATCAAAAAAATAATGAAAATCGTACACATTGGCCCACGCCACTGCAAGAGTCCACCGCCGGAAAGAACAGGCCGCAGCCGCCAGCGGGTACTCTGCGGAAACAGAAGCGTTTTCATCAAAAGTTTTGTTCGAGTCCGAGTGCGTGGCTTTTTCGTAAGTGGACATCGCAGACGGCGCGCCCACAAAGCTGAACGAATTGGGCTTTATGGAACTGAGCTGTGCCGGATTCGTCAGTGCGGCGGAAGCGTCGTCAATGACCGCCAGTCCTGCGCCGCCCATGGCCATTTGACGAGCAGTGACGGTACGGACCGGATCGCCGAACGGCGACTGCCGGCCGAGAAGCGTGGCGGCGGGGAGAGTGGAAAGTTGAAAGTTGAAGGTGGAAAGTGTTAACAACAACAGTATCACAGGTCTTATCGGTGAAAAATAGCATATTAAACTTTCCACTTTCCTCCTTCCACTTTCCACCACCGCTCTTTCCACTGCCGTTATTTCCATAAGTATGTCACCGTGACCAGACTTCGGAACCGGCTGTCCGTGACCGAGTCTCTTTGGTCCGTATAAAAAAGTCTTGTCTGGGAAGTGGTCCGGTTGCCGTACTCGCCTGCCACATCAACTGAAAATCTTTTCCATTTATATCCGGTACCGACGGTGAAGAATGTGGTGGCGGACGACGGCGACCTTACATAGTCGGGCAAGTGATAGAATCCCAGACGGATGGGAAACTTATCCTTATAGATATATTCGTATCCGACATGAAATTCCAAAACACTGCCGTATCCGGGATCTGTGTGCACGTGCGCAGTGGCGTCGTTGATAAGCTGGACCGTGTTGCGCGACTGCTCCCACTGAGTCAGAGATACGTCCACAGTGACAAGATTTTTGTCCGAACCTTTGATACCGTAAAGAATTCCCGCCCCCCACCGCGCAGGCAGGATGAACTGCGATTGCTGACGCGCAATGGATTTGACAGTCCCTTCCTGCACGCTGGTGCTCTGAGTATTAATTGCCATTTTCGATTGCGGCTGAAAATTGACACCGAACGCAAGCGCGGGTGAAAACGCCACTGCAAGACCGGCCTGGAATGTGTCCGCCAGATAACGGTTCAGCTGTTCGGTATTTTGAGTGATTGCAGACGCGCCTGTTTTGAGCGTGATCAGAGTTTCCTCCATTTTTGACCTGCTTGCGATTTTAATATATGAACCGCCGAACATCAGCCATCGCACCGGCCGGAAAGACATGCCCATACTCCACTGCGCAATCCCTCCGCTCATTTTGGAACGGTCAATGCCGGGAGTGGACCCGCTTTTCTGCGGATCGTTTCTGTCGCGGGTACCGGTCTCTTCAAGTGTGAAATCAAGATTTGAAACCGTGTTGTAACCGCCCGCAATGGTGACAAATTTCATACGGGGATGCCGGAGACTTAGCGCCAGAGATTCCACGCCGAAATAAGTATTGGAGTCAGAGGCATAAGTTTTGTCGTTATGGTTCCGGCGATAAAATGCTGCAGTGACGCCGGGCGAAACTGATATAGCCAACGTGCCATCCACCTGCGAAATAAGCGCGGGATTCACCAACAGCGCGGTCGGTTCATTGCATGCGGCGATACATGCACCGCCCATGGCGAGCGAACGTGCAGACACGCCGCGGATTTCGTCCCCGTGCCGGAACGCGCCGAGAGAGGTGAAAGCATGGGCGAGGGATGAGGGATGAGACATGAGGGATGAGACGATTAAAAACATAGGGATGAGGGATGAGGGGAGAAAAAAGGGATGAGACCGGGAGGGATGAGGGATGAGACAGTGAAGGGCAACAGCAGACACCCTTCCGCTTCCCTTGCGGACACGTGCATTCCCACCGATGATGCGGGTTGCCGTTGTCTCATCCCTCATCCCTCTTGGTCTCATACCTTGCCTCCCCCCTACCACTTATACAGCGCCGCGACGCCGACGGAATTTTGCGAGCCGGGGTTGTCCAGGTCCTGTTCGACCCCGTCCACTATCACTGTCTGGCTTTTGGTCTGGAACTTGGTCTGCCAGTTCATCTGGATTTTGAACCGTTTGCTGGGCGATGCCAGGAACTTGATGCCGAAAGTCTGGCTTTCCGTGTCCGGTTTGTAAATGTCCGTATCCGCATAGTTCACTCCGCCGGTGATTTCAAACGCATCGGAAAATTTGAACTTGCACTGCCACGCGTATGTCTGCGCCACAGTGAACTTGTCCGCGCTCTCAATATTGGTGCGCTTGTGCGTGACGGCCACTTCATTCGTCGCGTTGCCGGACTTGAACCTGAGCGCAGCGCGCGACGTGCTGGAGTTGGCCCCGGTCGAACTTTTGCTCCTGTCCGCGCCCGTGACCAGGAACACATTCTTTTTGGAAAATATCTGTCCCAGATTGAGACTGGCTTTGCGGTGAAGCGTCCACCTGACACGTACCTGCAGATCCTGGCCAGGCAGATTTTTTTTCAATTCTTCGGCGTAGGCAAACGAGACTTTCAGCAGTTTGCCGATGTTCTGGTCGAGCGTGGTATTGTACTGCCAGAAATCTTTGCCCCCGCCCGTAAACCACGGGTTCACATGGTTGCGCTCGTTGAGCTGGTAGGCGAACTTGAACTGGGTTCCGGACTTGGCAATATCTGTTTTCATGCGCGCGTAATAGGAATTCAGACCGTCCTGCCCGGTGCCGGTATTTTCCGTGCGGGTAAAAACAGCCGCGCCTTCCACACCTTTTACCACGGTCCTGTACTTGAGACGCCAGACCACGAACGAACTGGACAATGGATACGTGTCCGTATCGTCGAGCCCGCCGCGCGTCAACGACCGTCCGCTTTTGTACCACGAGAAACGGGCCTGCTGGTCCTGACTGCGCTGATAGACCAGACTGCCGCCAATAAGTTCCTCGTTGCGCACTTCTTCCACCGTCGGACTGCTCAGACTGACTTTGCCGGTGGTCACACTTTTTCTTGCAGCCAGAGCTTTGGCGTCGTACCTTGCTTTTGAATAAAAACCGGAATAAGTGAAAGGACCGCGCCCCACACTTGCGGCCATACCATCGAGCACATTGGCGCTGCCTCCGGAAAGCGACCCGCCCCAGAGCACGTTGGGCACACTGCCGAGCGAAATTGTTTTCAGCGAACTCTGTTTGGTTTCCTTGGCCTTGAACCCGTACGAACGGTCTCCGCCTTTGGAAGTTTCCTTTTCCCATCCGATTTCGAAGTTGCCGGCATAGACCTGATAGAGCCACTGTTTACCTTTGGGTCTGGACTCGGACGTGGCTGACGCATCGTATCCGAGATAACGGCGGTCCCAGATATACCTGCGCACGTCGCGGGTGGTCATTACGTCCGATTCAGAAATGCTTTCTTTCAAAGTGAAATTGTCTCCGCGGAACGCTGTGCCGAACTTGAAATATTTGCCGATGTTGCCCACTTTCATGAACGAAATGTCCGTGGTCGGTGAAAACGCCTTGCCTTCCAGCGACGACGAAGTGGCAAACGCGCGCTCGATATTGGCCGTGGTCACGTGCCCGATTTCGCCGCGTGTACGGATAACTCCGGGCTTGTCCGCAAGGATGAATGCTTTGGGTTTTCTGATTTTGTCTTCGCTCAAAATCCGCCGCGCGACCAGGTCTTCGATTTTGCCGAACGGGCCGTGCGCTTTGCGGTCCTCCACAATCCTCTGCGCGTCGGCAGGTTCTATACCCGGCAGAACATTCAGGGAAGTTTCGTCCGCAGTGTTGATGTCCAGTTTGTTGTAAAAAATATCTTTGAGCGTATCAGCGGCGTCGGTGGTCAGTTCGCCGGACTCTACGGCCGTGTCAATATCTTCGTCGGTCTCATACAAGTCCTCGTCAAAGTCGCCTTCTTCGGCGCGCAGGGTTCCGCAAGAAAGACAGACCAGACAACACAGAGCCAGAACTGTCCGTAGACGCTCTGACCGGGAACAGGACACGACCGGCAATCGGGAGTGTGACATGGGACAGGAACTATTTGACCTCGACGGCGCCCTTCAATTTGTCGAAAGTGGATTCGTCCATGCCGGGCAGAGAGCGGAGTTCGTTCAGAGATTTGAATCTTCCTTTCTTCTGACGGTAACGCAGGACATTTTTTATCTGCATGGACGAAAGACCCATACCCGAAAGATCCTGCGGAGAGAGACGGTTAAAGTTGGGCAGTTTTTTCGCTGGCACAGACGCGGACGGAGCCGGTTTGGACGGCACCGGCTGGACAGCGGATGGCGGCGCGGTCTGTTCGGCAGGCGCAGGAGCAACCGCAGTCGGGACAGGATCCGCAGTTCCCGGTTCGGCGGGCGAGGAATCGTCCACTATGTCAGGCAAAACATCGTCGGATACAGGCACCGCAGGCGCGGGCACAGACGGCGCGCCTAGCGCCGGAGCTTCAGCCGGGTCATAACTTTCCGGTTCGAGCAGATCGTCTCCGCCGGACAGCGCGTCCCCTGCGGGCAATCCGCTGACCGGCGTGATGAACGCGCGCTCTTTCAGAGTGTTAAAAACATTTTTGTGCATACCCGGCACTTTCAGAAGATCGTCTATTTGTTTCAAACCGTTCTGGTCGCGGTAGGTTATGATGCGGTCCGCTGTCACCAGCCCGATATCTTCAATACCGGAAAGATCGTCGATAGTGGCTGTGGCAAGATTGAGTTTGCCCATGAACTTTTCCTGAGTTTTGGAAGACTGCACAGCGGCGATTTTGAGTGGCTTCGCGTCTTTGTCGAATTTGGAAACTTTGGACTTGCTCTTACTTTTTTTGCCTTTCCCCTTTTCGCCGCGATACTGATAATATTCCTCGTTGAACGCGCCGAACTTGAACGTGAGCGTGAACTCGTGCTGGCCGGACAATGTGCCGTGCTGATGATACGCGTAATCCAGCCGCACAATTCCCGCTCGCATGCCCATCCCTCCGGAAAACCGCGCCGGCTGACTCTGCACTCCGCCGCGCAGGACAAAATACGGAGCAACCATAAACTCAACGCCAGTCTTCAGCGAGACAGGATTCGGTTCAATCCGTTCAAAGTCGCCGGTCAGCCACAAACCTTCGATGGGTCTGAACGCTACACCCGCGACAAATCCTGTGGGGAGCAGTTCCTTGGCCTGGCCAATGGCAGGACGGTTTACATTTTTTGCCGTGGTTGCCAGATTCAGATTTTCTGTTATACGCGCCAACACACCTGCGTCCATACCGAACGCGGATGCTGAACCGAATTCCTCCACTTTAAGGAACATCCCTTTCAGCGTGTACCCGGCAAAAACATTGTCCACCAGTTCGAACGCGTGGGTGGCCAGGAGCTGCTGTTCGCGGTATTCCGTCGGACCGAACTGACTGTACCCGCCTCCGATCCCGCCGAACGGTGTCGGCACGGCAAAAGACGCGCCCAAATATCTGAGCGCGGAAAGCGAGAAAAATTGTGTGTAAAAAGATGTGACCTCTACCTGAGGCACCATGCGAACGCCGGCAGGGTTCCAGAACGGAGCTGTGGCATCCGTGGACTGCGCCGTAAACGCGCCGCCCATACCCACTGCCCGCGCGCCGGTCTGCCGGAACTCGAATGCGGCATGGGCGAGGGATGAGGGATGAGAGATGAGGGATGAGACTAATATAAGAAAAGGGATGAGAGATGAGGGAGAAAGAAAGGGATGAGGGATGAGACAACGAAGGTCAACAGCAGACCCCCTTGTGTTCCCCCTTTTCAAGGGGGAAAGAAAAGGGGTTGCAGTTGCTGTCTCATCTCTCATCCCTCTTTGTTTCATCCCTGCTTCTCTCATTGTCTCATACCTTTATTAAAGCTTTCTTCCCAAAATCACGGTCTTGGCTTCTTTGTCTACGGAGTTGTCGGGCTTTTGCGCTTCGATATGTACAATATAAATACCTGTGCCCAGCACCTGCGCGTCCGCGTCGCGTCCGTTCCATGAAACAGTCTGGGTTTCGTCGGTGCTGGAGGTTGAACTGTCCACCAGAGTGCGTACAAGACGGCCCTGCACATCAAAGATACGGATGATGACCACGGTTTTGGACGGGACTTTGTATGCAATCACTGCTTCGGAATATTTGCCGTCGCCGAACGGGGAAAACGGCGACTGGAACACTTCCAATATTTCCCCCTTGGCCTGGATATTACCGCCGTAACCCCGTCCCGGGTTGGGAGTGGTTACTATCCAGTTGGCTGCAACGGACGGTTTGGAATCCAGAGGCAAGCCATCGCCTCCGATACGGCGCGCGAAAGATTGAGTAGCTGAAGTGGGACCACCGACGGAACCGGCATTGTAGCAGGACTCGTCGCCTGTTGTGCAGGCCGGGCTCCATTTTACGGTGGAAACCGCCGCGTCATACTGAGTC
>CAYHWZ010000017.1:13460-14556 GCA_964359975.1 uncultured Elusimicrobia bacterium
TGGAACTGTAAGATTTGCCGGTCACGGCCCAGCTAATAAAATCCGCCACAGTGCCGTCCGCGTTCTGCAATGTAATGGCGTTTGGATTGGCGCCGTCAACACCGGCGGAACTTTCGTCCGAGTACAGGTCCAGAATCCCGTTCAGATTAGTGTCGCCAGTGACGTTGGTTTCGTCCGGTGTGGCGGTCACTTTAATCGCCGCGTGAAGAATGATGAACGCGCCGAACGAACCCGCTTTGACCGTCACCGACGGAAAAGTTTTAATCAGCGTGGACCCTTCATAAATTTTCGCGCCGCAGAGATTGGAACTTTCCGATATGAACAATTCGATAAAATCCCCGCCGCTGGCCGAGGCCAGGTTGGGCCCGATTTCAGTGAGCAGACCTTTGACAGTGCCGGCGCCAGAGGTGCAACCTGAACCGAAACTGGCATTCTGTTTGCCGGGGGTGCTGCCGGACGAGTCCACGCTTTTTTTCCAGTTGCCGCTGGTGTCTGCGCCAGAAGGGTCTGCGCGTTCCCACGACACATTTTCGCCCGGAGCAGCAGGGGAAAAATCGTCCGTGTTGTCGCTTTGTTTTATGCAGGTCCCCGCACCGGTAATGTCAGGCGTGCCGTAAGTGCTGACAGTGGAACAATTGGAATTATAAAGTGTCAGAGGTTCCGTGTCCGTGATACCGCCGGAACTGTCCGAACGGTTCAGCAGAGTGCCGTCCGCAGTGCGCAGGATGATGGTCCCTGCCGGAAAATTGAACGGCTGAGTGTTGGACGCGTCGTTATAATTGGCGTCGAGAATAACAGCGTATGCGCCGGGAGGAATCACCACGGGACCTGTGCTGGCGGACACATCCGTATCCGAGAGCGCGCCATGAGTCGCAATGTTTATGTTCCAGCCCTCGATTCGGTCGACCGTGTCATCATCGGCGATGCCCCACCCGCCCACATTGACGGATTCCGTGCCTTTGTTGACCAATTCGACAAACTCGTTGGACCGGTCGCCGGGAATAACGCCGGACGAACCTGTCGGGTTCGGAAACACTTCGTTGATAACAATGTCAGAGTCGAGAGCGAATACCAGGGATGAGGGATGAGGGATGAG
>CAYHWZ010000018.1:0-14512 GCA_964359975.1 uncultured Elusimicrobia bacterium
GGATGCCGTTCCATAAAGCGACCGCACTGATTGCAGTGGAACGTGAAGGCGTGATAAAAACTTATGTGCGGAAACTTTCCGGAAAACTGCCGGTTGTGGAAATTCCGGTAGAAGAATTCTACGCGCCGAATGTGTTCGTTTCCGTCCTTGCATTGAGAGGCCGCGACGGCGCTGTGCAGCCCACGGCGCTTGTGGACCTCGGACGACCGGCATACAAATTGGGAATAGCGGAAATCAATGTGGGATGGAAAGCGCACGAACTGATTGTCAAAGTGCAAGCGGACCGCGACGAGTACAAAGTGAGAGAAACCGCAAAAGTCATTGTGAAAGTCAAAACTGCAAGCGGCAAGTCGCTGCCCGAAGGCGCGGAAGTCTCCATTGCTGCAGTGGACGAAGGATTACTCGAACTGAAGCCGAATGACAGTTGGAACCTGCTGGAAACCATGATGGGACAGAGACGATACGCTATCAGGAACGCCACGGCGCAGACACAAGTGATTGGAAAACGACATTTTGGGCTGAAGGCACTTCCGTTAGGAGGGGCAGGCGGACGGCAGACCACGCGGGAACTTTTCGACACACTGCTTTTGTGGAAAGGACGGGTGAAACTGGATAGACGTGGAGAAGCCCGAGTTGAAATCCCGTTGAACGATTCCATCACTAGTTTCCGGATAGCGGCGATAGCCGAAGCAGGTACCGGATTGTTTGGAAAAGGAAGCACCTCAATCCGGACCAGCCAGGACTTAATGATATTTTCCGGAATCTTGCCCATGGCGCGTGAAGGAGACCAGTTCCGCTCCGCATTCACAGTGCGCAACGCTTCCAAACGTCCAATGGAGGTGCAGGCTGTTTGCAGAGTGGACGGACTGGCCCAACTGCTTGAACCGCGCAAGATTTCGCTGGCCCCGTCGCAGGCGGCGGAAGTGGAATGGGAAATCATTGTACCGTCCGGTACCGACACACTGGTATATGAAGTAGAAGCGCAGGAACTGCAGGGTTCGTCGGACCGCATCAAAGTGAAGCAAGTGGTCAAAGTCGCGGTGCCGGTGAGAGTCTTTCAAGCCACACTGGCGCAAGTGGAGGAAATATACCAATTGCCCGTGGAACGGCCTATTGACTCCATCCCGGAACGCGGAGGCGTGCGCATAGATTTGGGCTCGACCATTCTCACCAACCTGAGCGGCGTGCGCAGATACATGAGCGAATACATTTACAATTGTCTTGAACAGATAACATCCAAGGCCGTGGCCCTGCGCGATGCCGGAATGTGGAATTCGGTCATGCAGGCTCTACCGTCATATCTGGACGGAGACGGGCTGGCCAAATATTTCCCGACCTGCATAAGAGGAAGCGATGTACTGACCGCCTATATACTGGCCATAGCGCATGAGGCGGAATGGACCATTCCCGACGGACCGAAAAATAAAATGTTAAACGCGTTGAAAAGATTCGTTGAAGGTTCACTCATTGTCAACAGTTCGCTCCCGACCGCGGATGTTTCCATCCGAAAAATCACGGCGATAGAAGCATTGTCGCGCTACGGCATGGCCGCGCCGAAGATGATGGATTCCATTGACATTGACCCGAACATCTGGCCGACCTCGGCAGTGATAGACTGGTACATGGTGCTCAAAAGAGTGAACGGCATTACCGACAGCAAAAAGTTGCTGGAAGAAACGGACCAAATCCTGCGGTCCAGACTGAATTTCCAGGGCACGCGGATGGGATTTTCCACAGAACAGATGGACTGGCTGTGGTGGCTGATGGTTTCGGTGGACCAGAACGCAGTGAAGATGGTTTTTCCCATATTGGACAACAGCGAGTGGAAGGAAGATGTCCCGCGAGTGGTACGGGGAGCTCTGCAACGACTGCGTAAAGGGCACTGGGACCTGACCACGGCCAACGCATGGGGCGTACTAGCCATGGAAAAGTTTGCCAAACAGTTTGAAAAAGACCCGGTGACTGGCGCCACCTATTCCAGATTGGGTGCGGCTTGGAGCAAACTGGAATGGAAAGACACGCCGAAAGGTCAAGATGCTCTACTTGCCTGGCCGAAAGGCCGGGACGAACTAATTGTCACGCACAAAGGCGGAGGCAAACCGTGGCTCATTGTTCAGAGTCTGGCGGCCATTCCGCTCAAGAAACCTTTCTCGTCGGGTTACAAAGTTAAAAAAAGCTGGGCTCCCCTGACACAGAAAGTCGCGGGTAAATGGAGCGTGGGCGATACGGCGAGGATAACGCTGGAGATTGAAGCCCAGATGGACATGACTTGGGTTGTGGTGAATGACCCGATTCCGGCAGGAGTTTCCATACTGGGAACAGGGTTGGGGCGTGATTCCAGCATATCCACGCAGGGGGAGAAAAAGACTGGCAGAGTGTGGCCTGCATTTGAAGAGCGTTCTTTTGAAGCATTCCGTGCCTATTATGAATTTGCTCCCAAGGGAAACTGGACTGTGGAGTACACGGTGAGATTCAATAATTCCGGCACATTCATCCTGCCAACGACGCGGGTGGAAGCATTGTACGCGCCCGAACAAATGGGCGAAATTCCCAATAACAATGTGGGGATACGGCAGTGAAAATTAGTCTGTCCGCGACCGTTCTGTTGCTGTTACTGAGCCGACTCGCGTGGCCTTTTCCGCCGTACGAACAGGTAAAATCTGCTTACGAGCGCTCAGATGCGTACCTACTGGACCGTCGTGGCGAAATCATCCATGAAAAACGTGTGCGCAAAGCCGGACGCAGACTCAACTGGTCTCCACTTAACGTAATTTCTCCTGCCATGCGTCATGCCACGGTGTTTGCAGAGGACAGACGCTTTTACAGCCATTCGGGAGTGGACTGGATGGCTGTCAGCGGTTCCTTGTTGAGAGGAATTGGTTCCGGCAAACCCCGCGGCGCGAGCAGTATCACCATGCAAGTTGTTTCATTTCTGGATTCACAACTGCGGGCGTCCGGCACGCGACGGTCAATGGCGCAGAAAATCAGTCAGGCCAGACAAGCGCTGACACTGGAAAAATCCTGGACAAAGGACCAGATTCTGGAAGCATATCTGAACCTTGCTTCTTTCCGAGGAGAAATCGAAGGCATTGATGCCGCGTCGCAGTGGCACTTTGGCAAGGCCCCTCAAGGTTTGAATTCGGTTGAATCTGTAGTGCTGGCGTGTCTGTTGCGCGCGCCGGGAGCTTCGTCTGCAATGGTTGCAGACAGAGCCGGACGACTGGCTGAAGAAATGAGTTTGTCTCTTTCGGATGCAGAAATTCAGGAGTCTGTTCAGAAAGCGCTGTCCGGAAAACATTTTATCAAACCCGCGTCCGATGACGCTCCGTTTGTAGCCAAGACACTGCTCTCCGAAATATCCGAACCCAAAGTCCAGAGTACACTGGATGGAGAAATTCAACGCTTTGCCGCGGAAACGCTGAGCGAACAAATCCTTTCCATCCACAGTCAGAATGTGCAGGACGGGGCCGTGCTCGTGGTATGCAACCGAACCGGCGAAGTGCTGGCCTATGTAGGCAACACCGGCGAAAGTTCGAGCGCGAAATATGTGGATGGCGTACGGTCTCTCCGGCAAGCCGGCTCCACGCTCAAACCGTTCTTATATGGACTGGCCATTGACCGACGGCTGTTGACCGCCTCCTCTTTGCTCGAAGACAGCCCACTGGAAATACCGGTGCAGGGAGGACTGTACCGTCCGAGGAACTATGACCAGCAGTTTGCCGGGATAGTGACTGCGAGGGAAGCGCTGGCATCCTCGCTGAATGTACCCGCGGTCAAAGTCCTGCAGATGGTCGGCGTTGACTTGTTCCTGAACGAACTGCAGGCCCTTGGATTTGACTCATTGAACGAATCCTCAAATTTTTATGGGCCGTCGCTTGCTTTGGGCAGCGCGGACATCACGCTGTGGAATTTGGTAAACGCGTACCGAACACTCGCGAATGGCGGCGTACGGAGCGGAATGCGGATGTCCAACGACATTTCCTCAGTGCCGTCCCGGAGAGTGCTGTCACGTCAGACCGCGTTCATTTTGTCGTCCATACTTTCAGACCGGGAAAGCAGAAGCCATACATTTGGATTGGAAAATCCCATTGCCACGCGATTCTGGACCGCGGTAAAAACCGGGACCAGCAAAGACATGCGCGACAACTGGTGCGTGGGTTATTCGAGCGAATACACCGTAGGGGTGTGGGTCGGCAATTTTTCCGGAGAATCCATGTGGAATGTAAGCGGCGTCACCGGAGCCGCGCCGGTCTGGATGGAAGTGATGAAAAGACTGCACCGGAACAGGCCCAGCAGAGAACCGGAACCGCCGGGCGAAATAGTTTCGCGCATAATAAAAATTGTCCCGCTGGACACGAAAATACGCGAGTTCTATTTGCCGGGAACCGAACCTGTCGGCGACGAAGTCAAGTCTGCTCCCAGACAATACCGAATTCTGCGTCCTTTGTCCGGCACGCTCTATGCCACTGACCCCGACATCCCTGAAGAACTGCAGAAAATCACACTGGAAGCCGGCCTGAAAAGTGATACCGTCAAGTGGCGGATGGATGGAGAAATCGTCGGAACAGCAGGCCAAAATGTTTTTGTCGGACTGAAACCCGGGAACCACGAACTTGCCCTATTGACCGGCACAGGCGAACTGCTGGACACCTCACAATTTGAAGTGAGGGGCGCATGGGTCAAAGCCGACCCCGGCGAGGATATATTATTGGGGGAAGCGGAGCGGGAGTAAAAGTTTAGAGCCAGGATAGGAACCGTTTGATTCCAGGGAGACCATAAAATGATTGATACTGCTAAAAATCATAAGCCAAGAGCTGCGCTCAAAGCCGCCGGGATTATCTTTTTGCTTACATTCGTGGCCGTCGGAATCTTCTCATTTAAGGCCTGCGCGCGGACAAAACTCGACACCTACCATTGGGACCGCGAACTTACCGGCGACTGGAAAGAATTCGACAAACTTGTGAAGGAACAGAAACATGAAGCAGCTTCAAAATGGCTGGAGAAAACTCTCAAGACAGCGCGCGATGCCAACCGCACCGAGGAATGGGTCCGTTGTCTCATCAAGTACACTCAACTGCGGATTTCTTTGCATGGATACGAGACCGCTGTCCGGTATCTGAAAGAACAGGAATGGCCCAGCGATTTTCTATCCGGCACAGTACTCAATCTGTATTACGCGAACACTCTGCTCACCTACGCGCATTCATATTCGTGGGAAATCCGCAAACGCGAAAAGGTGGATTCAAAGGACCCTCTGGATTTGAAAGCGTGGACATTGGAACAAATCCTGACCGAAGCCCAGAACGCGCTGCATAAAGTGTGGACGAACCGGGAACAATTGGGCAAGTATCCCGCAGCTTACTTGACCGAATATATCACGCCCAATAATTTTCCCGTGCATATCCGCCCGACGCTCCGCGACGCTTTATCCTATCTCCGGGTAGAATCGATGGGAAATTCCGCGGACTGGAGCCCTGAACATTCTAACGGGATATACCGTTTAGACGTCGCATCCTTGCTGGATAACAGCAAATCCAGAATGTGGGACGAAGTTTCTCTCACAAACCCCGACATACATCCACTGCTCAAAATATCCTTTATCCTGAGAGACCTTGAACTGTGGCACGCGGACAACGATGAAGTTGAAGCCGCGCTGGAAGCGCGCCTGACGAGAATGCGAACTCTGCACTCACATTTCACCAACAACTCTGACCGGGAGACCGTCAAAACGGACTTGCGCAAACAGCTTGACCGTGTAAAAGATTTCGACTGGTGGTCCATGGGCATGGCACAGCTTGCGGAATTCATTTTAACCGAAAGCGTGCCGGACGCGCTCATCCGTGCAAGGAACATCGTTGAACTCGGTTATAAAAAGAAGCCAGAGTCCATCGGCAGCCAGAAGTGCCTGCACATAATGAAATCCATAGAATCGCTGGACTTTTCGCTCACCGGCATGATATGCGACGGTGCCGGGAAAAGGTCCATCCAAATTACGCACAAGAATATGGACAAACTATATTTTCGCGCCTATACAGTGGACATTCTCGACAAAATAGCGAAAACAAAAGATTACAGTCTTTACCCGGATTATCGGGAAATTGAGATTCTGCTCGCGAGCGGCACACCGACGCATACCTGGTCGTCAAACATTCCCGCAACGCCCGATTACCGGGCGCATGCCACCTATGTAACACCGCCCATGACAAAGTCCAGCCTGTATGTTGTGCTCGCGTCCGCAAGGGAAGACTTTGCAAAGAAGGACAACAAGGTTGTCGGCATCAATACGGTAGTCTCAGACCTGGTACTCACTATCCGTCAAGGAGGAGGCAAACTGGAAGTCACTGTACTGTCCGGCGCTACAGGAGACGGGGTGAGCAATGCGGAGGTTCTCTTGTACCGGTACGATTGGCAAAAAGGCCACACGCTAAAGAGCACTAAGCGTACCGACGAAACTGGAATGGTGGTTTTCTCCACACCTCCGACCAATAATTCCTATTTTCTGGTTGCAAAGAAGAATAGGGAAATCACATGGGACCCAAGCTACATTAACTTCTATCCGCAAGGCCAGCCGGGCGAAACTACGAGCGCTTTTATTTTCACCGACAGAAGTATTTACCGTCCGCAGCAAAAGATATATTGGAAAGTGATTGCCTACCGCGGACAGCAGGACAAGGCGGATTACAAAGTGTTTTCCAACCATTCCGCGAATGTTGAATTAATCGACCCCAATAGAGAATCCGTTGAGAGTAAGGTTACTACCACCAACGAGTTTGGTTCAGTCGCGGGCGAGTTCATGATTCCATCCGGCAGGCTCTTGGGAAGATGGTCTATCCGGTACCTCGGCAATGCCATCCCCATACAAGTGGAAGAATACAAACGCCCCACATTTGAAGTCAAGTTCACTGACCCGAAGACTGCGCTACGGCTCAACAAACCCGCGGAAATCGAAGGAAACGTCAAGTATTATTTCGGACTGCCCGTAACAAACGGAGAAGTCAACTGGCGCGTGACCCGCGAACCTGTTTATCCGTGGTGGTGGGGATGGTATTGGCACGGCAGCTACGGCGGGGGCTCGTCAACAAAACAGACCATTGCAGTCGGCAAAACTACTCTTAAAGAGGACGGCTCGTACACCTTTACGTTCACGCCGGAAGCTGACGAGCGAGCTGGCACAAACACAAAGGGCATAACCTACCGGTACGCTGTGACTGCCGATGTGACCGACGAAGGCGGTGAAACGCGCTCTGCATCCAAATCGTTCCGGCTGGGATTTGTCTCTGTGGAAGCGGCGGCTCGGCTCGACGCCAATTTTATATTGGCAAATAAAAAGTTCGACATGGCTATTACGCGGACAAGTCTGGACGGCGTGCCAAAAGCGGGAACAGGTTCGTACCGGCTCACAGCTTTAAGAGGTCCGGACAAAACGCTCCTGCCTGCGGACAACCCCAAGATTGTTCCTGCTGAAAACAGCGATGAGAAGAAGTTTGCCACGCCTGGCGATTTTCTGCGGCCCAGATGGGAATCCGGTCACTCCGCAGAATCTGTTATCCGCGGATGGCAAGACGGCGCGGAAAAAGCGTCCGGCAATCTCATGCACAACGACAAAGGCGAGGCGAAAATTGAACTGCCCGCCCTCCCCTCCGGGGCCTACAGACTGAAATACCGGACAAATGACGAGTTCGGCGCGGAATACGAGATGACCAAAGAGTTCTTTGTGGCGGGAGAAAAATCGGGCATTACCCTCCCCGCTCTGCTGATGGTGGAAAAGAACTCCGTAAATGTCGGTGGCAAGGCAAGGATTTTTGTTCTATCCGGATTGCCACACCAGCGCATGACCTATGAAATCTATCATAACGGCAGACTGAAGAAACGGGAATACTTGAATTCCGACAAATCGCCGAACCTGATTGAAATCCCCATCACCGAGACCGAGCGCGGCGGATTTGGAGTGACGGTTTCTTTGCTCCGTGACCACCAGTTCATGAACTATTCTCAAACGGTATTTGTCCCGTGGGACAATAAGGAAGTGAAGATAAGTTTTTCCACATTCCGCGACAAACTGAAACCCGGACAGAACGAAAAGTGGACTGTAAAAGTCACAGGACCGTCGGGTGAAGATACCGCCGTCAAGACTGCGGAACTGCTGGCCTACATGTACGACCGCAGCCTGGATGCTTTTGTGGCGCATAACCCGCGCAGGCCAATAGGTATATTCCCGAACAGGACATCGATAATCTGGACAAGGTCCAACCTGGGTACTGCTCATATGTGTTGGAACCAGAATTACAATTTCAATCGTCTGCCCCCGTCACCGATTCTTAATGGAGACAGCTTGAAAAATATCAGCGGTTACGGTATCGGTGGACCGGGATATCGCGGTGCTGGATATGGCTATGGAGGTGGCGAAGGGTATAATGATGCACCCTACGAACGCATGGCGGGAGCCAAGTCCATGTTAGCCAAACAGGGTCTACGTGAAGCGATACCAATGTCGGAAGAAAGTATAATAAAAGGAGCCGGTAAACGTAAGGGAGAGTCAGAATCTGAACTGGATTACCTGAGGAAACAGCCCGGACAGCCGGAACCAGAAATTCAAATGCGGACAGACTTTTCCGAAACCGCGTTTTGGCAGCCGCATCTATTGACGGACAAGGATGGTTCCGCCAGCATTGAGTTCTCAGTGCCGGATTCCGTCACGGCTTGGAACATTTGGGTGCACGCTATTACCAAAGACCTCAAGTCCGGTTCCATCAACCAGACCGCGCGCACCGTCAAAGAACTGATGGTCAGGCCCTACCTCCCGCGATTCTTGCGCGAAGGAGATAAAGCCGAAATCAAAGTGGTCGTTAACAATGCGTCGGACAGAACACTGAAAGGACATCTCAACTTCGACATCATCGACCCGCAAACTGGCAAAAGCATTGTGGAAGCATTCGGATTGAAGCTGGCTGAGACAGAGAATAGAAAATTCGAAGTGGCGGCGGGTGAAGGCGCCAATCTCGCCTTTACAATCACAGCCCCGATGAAAGTGGGTACAGTCGCGTTCAAAGTCACAGCGATTTCCGGGGACTTTTCCGACGGCGAGGTGAGACCCATCCCCATCCTCCCCGGACGGATGCATCTCGCCCAATCACGATTTGTCACGCTCAAGGACAAATCACGGCGCGTCATGAATTTCAGCGACCTTGCAAAAAATGACGACCCCACACTCATCAACGAACAGATGGTGGTCACACTCGACGCGCAGTTGTTCTATTCCGTGCTTTCCGCACTTCCTTATCTGGTGAAGTATCCCTACGGTTGCACAGAGCAGACACTCAACCAGTTCCTCTGCACCGGCATACTTTCTTCGCTTTATAAGAACTATCCGGCGCTGGACAAAATGGCCAAAGCGATGTCAAGCCGCAAGACACAACTGGAACAGTGGGACCAGCCCGACCCCAACCGAAAAATGACATTGGAGGAAACGCCGTGGCTCAGAGAAGCAAAAGGCGGGAACACCGACTACGACGACCTTATCAATGTGCTGGACTCAAGGATTGCGGCACAGCAAAGAGACACCGCTCTGAATGTGCTGAAAAAAGCGCAGACCTCACTGGGCGCGTTTCCCTGGTTTCCCGGAGGTCCGCCATCGCCCTACATTACACTTTACATTTTACACGGATTTTCCAAAGCGCTGGAATTTGGAGTGGATGTGCCCAAAGACTTGGTCAAAAAAGCGTGGTCTTACATGCACCGCCACTATATTGACGAGGTCGTAAAACGAATGATAGCTCTTGACTCCGGGTGGGAATGGGTGACCTTTATCAACTATGTCCTGTCGAATTATCCCGACACCTCGTGGACCGGAGGCGTGTTTACCGATGAGGATAGAAAGAAGATGATTGACTTCTCGCTCCGCCATTGGAAAGAGCACACGCCGTATCTGAAAGGATATCTGGCCCTCACACTGCAGCGCATGGCGCGTCCCGCTGATGCCAAACTTGTATGGGAAAGCGTAATGGACTCGGCGAAAACAGCCGAAGACCAGGGGACATTCTGGGCGCCGGAAGACCGAGGATGGCTCTGGTACAATGATTCCATTGAGACGCACGCCTTCGCCATACGCACGACGATGGAAGTGACTCCCAGCGAACCCAAACTGGACGGGATGGTGATGTGGATACTGCTGAACAAGAAATTGAACCACTGGAAATCCACGCGCGCCACTTCAGAGGTGATTTACTCGCTGGCAAACTATCTAAGGAAAACAGACCAGCTTGGAATCCGTGAAGACGCAACCATATCCATCGGCGGACAGAAAACCGTGTTTACTTTCGAACCCGACAAATACACCGGCAAAAAGAATCAGATTGTTGTCCCCGGCGATAAGCTCGACCCAAAAATGGATTCCTCCATCACCGTTGAAAAAGAAGGCAAAGGATATATTTTTGCATCGGCAACCTGGCATTTTTCAACAGAAAAATTACCCACCAAAGAATCCGGCGACTACCTGGCCATCACCCGCAAGTTTTTGAAACGCGTGAGCACAGGACGAGGATTCGAGCTTCAGCCGCTGGAAGAGGGTGCGGCGGTTAATGTCGGCGACCAGGTCGAGGTACAGGTTTCCATCAGGTCAAAACACCCCATGGAGTACGTGCATCTTCGTGACCCGCGCGGCGCAGGATTCGAACCAGAAGGCGCGGTTTCGCGGCACAAATGGGATTTGGGACTCTACTGGTACGAAGAATACCGCGATTCCGGCACAAACTTCTTCTTCGAGCGCCTCCCTCAAGGCGAGTACACATTCAAATACCGTGTAAGAGCAGCCACAACCGGGACATTCAAAATCGCGCCGGCCACCATACAGCCAATGTACGCCCCGGAGTTCAACGCATACTCATCCGGCGTAGTCATCAAGGTACAGCCGGCGCAATGACCTCACTACTCTGGAGATATTGGGAATGCTAAAGAGTCGATTCCATCTCTATATTCCCATTCTATCAATGTTCCTGCTTTTTCCGTCTAACTCTATGTCTACTGGCAGCGATGCCATTCAAAATTGGATTCAATATGAGTCTGCGGTCCGTGACGGCTTGCTCGCAAAGGACAAAGCCCGTATACGTCTGCCCGCCATCATGAAAGATTTGGAAGCATATTGCACTAAGTTTACATTTGGCAGTTCGGCCAAATGGACTTTCCCGCTAAAAGGATACGGCGTGAAGAGCATGGGAGGCAAAGACGGAAATGGATTTAAGCCAGACATTGTCTATGGCGCAAGCCCAATCAAAGGGTACAGTTTCTTCGACGGCAATAGGCATGGAGGTCATCCGGCACACGATATTTTCATTTATGACAAGAATCAGGACATGTTAGACGATGCCTCAAATCAGCCGGTGGATGTCTTAAGCATGACGGATGCCATTGTCTTGAGCACATACCAGTCTTGGACTTCAGGGAACAATCTTCGGGGAGGAAATATGGCCTGGCTCTATAATCCAAGTCTGAATATCCTGCTTTATTACGCTCACTTGAACAAAGTCTATGTCCAACCAGGGGCGTTCGTTGCAGCCGGTGAAAGCATCGGCACCGTGGGCAGGACCGGACTTCTCGCATATAAGAAAAGTAGCCCGACTCATATCCATCTTATGGTGCTCAAGTTTAGTAACGGCAATCTTATCCCCTATGATTTTTACTTCCATCTAAAATGAGCAGACACCGTATAGCTATTTACGCCACGACTTTACTGATGATTTCACTCAGTGTTCAGAAGACCAACGCCGATATACTTTTCATTGATGTAAAAATCGGCACCGGCACATGGCAAAAAGTCCACGAAGTTTATCCGCTCAATGGACAGCAAGTCCGTTTAAGAGTTGCGAAGCCGGATAACAATTCAACTGTTCGCTGGTATAGAATCATCCCGAACATCAATCACCTGTACCACAATGCAGAATGGCCTTGGCTCCCCGGCGCTTACCGATGGCTGGGTTATGAGAAAATCATCTACGAAAAGTATGAACTGCTGAATGAGCGCGGACATTGGGAAATAGACCCATTGTCCAAAGAAATACTATCCCTTCATGAAAAAGTGCCAGTGCATCAGGGAGACAGTCCGGGATTTTATCGCACTGATTTTGGGAGTTTTTGGTATCAGGCAGAAGTAAACACCAACGGTCTGGTCAGGAAATCGCCGGGTATGGAACACAGCTCTGAACGCGGCATATCTCCCAATGTTTTCCGCATCTCAATCCGCGACGGCGAAGGATATTTGGGATACTTGACCTCATTCAACAATGTCCCCGCGGTCTTTGGTTCAACAATCTATCAGAACAAGAACTACATCGGAGCAGATTGCGCAGACATATTGATGTCGGCCTATCATAAATGGAAGGGCCGTAAGCTGGAACACGACTACAGCGTTCAGGAATTGGTCCGGATTTATCCGAAGCAGGTGCAATTTGAATTGCTTGGTGGAAATCCCGACAGGCCAGTGAGATGGAACAAAGATATCAGGCCAGGCGATTTCATAGCCGTCAAATATGCAGGTGGAAGTTTCTATCAACATATCGGAGCATTGTATGAAGACGCGAACGGGGATGGCATGTTGGATTCAGAAGATAAAGTCATGCATGCCGGACCGCAGCCGCTCCATTTTTCCGAATTGAATGAGGGTATTTTCGACGGGACAGTGTCGATTCTAAGAGTCAGGTGATATCAGTCCTGACCGAATTATTTCAGATACTGTCACCGCTTTTCGGGACCTTAAACGACAGGAGGAAATAAAATGTTACTGCCCAACATCATTATAGTTATCCTGGTTATTTGGCTTGTTTTCATGTTTATCAAGTTTATATCCTCTGGCGGTTCATTAACGAACGAGGAGAAGCAAATGAGTCAGATGCAGGAGCTCCTTTTGAGAGTCTCTCATCTTGAAAATGTTGTTGCCGCACTCGACAAAAGATTTCCGTCCTCTAAATCTTCTAAACAACAAACTGCTGATGGACTGATTGTTCCCCCATCTCCTGAACCGGTGGAAGCAACAGATGAAACTGTACCGTCTCAAATATATGAGAAAATTCTGCAGGAAAGCGACAATGCCGAACAAGAAGTGCAGAAATTGCCGTGGGTGGGCGGTGTTGTTGAGAAAAACGTTCCGGCAGGTTCCACTGTTGACTGGGAAAATTTCTTCGGCGTCAAACTTTTTGCCTGGCTGGGCGGATTTGCGCTGTTCCTCGGGATGGCGTTCTTCATGAAGTATTCGATTGACCATAATTTAATCAGCCCGCTTATGCGGGTGGTGACCGGCTTTGTCATCGGGACAGGCGTCATTGTTGCCGGTCTTATTCTCCGCGGCAAGGGATACGAGGTCACCGTGCAGACACTGTGCGCGGCGGGCATTTCGATATTGTACTCGGACATCTTCGCATGCCGGGCAGTGTATGATTTTATTTCGCCGGAAGTCGCGTTTCCCCTCATGACACTGGTGACCGTTACCTCGTGTCTTCTCGCGATTCGACTTGATTCCAAATATGTGGCGCTTCTGGGCCTCATCGGCGGATTCATGACACCTCCGCTTCTTTCAACCGGGATTGACAGACCTCTGGCCTTGTTCGCCTACTGCGCCATGCTGGACATCGGATTGGCCGCGGTGGCGTTCCGCAAAGACTGGAGCTTCCTGATTCCGCTTTCGGCACTGGCCACTTTCATCATGGAAATGGGCTGGACGCTCAAGTTTTTTACCGTTGACAAATCATGGACTGCCGTTACAATCTATCTTTTCTTTCCGCTTCTATTCATCGTCTTGAGCCGTATTGCGGAACAGAAAAAGAAAGCGGATATATTGTTCAGCGTGCCGGCTGATTTTCTCTGTCTTATCTCAATGGGATTTGCGGCGAATTTCCTTTCTTTTCCGTCGCTGGGCGCAAGGCCCGGTCTTGTGATGACCTTCCTTTTCCTGCTAAACCTTCTACTGTCATACCGTGTGGTACGCTCCGATGACGCGCGGCCCATCCATCTTATCAGCGGCATCGCAACGTTCTTTTTTCTCTGGAACTGGACGTCCCGCTATCTGACTCAGGAACTTTTGATGTGGGGACTGTTCTTCATCATGGCTTTTGCAATCCTTCACATGGTACTGCCCATCGTCATTCAAAAAAAGCGTCCGACGGCAAAACCGTATCTCTGGGGATATTTAGCAGGTCCGGCGAGTGTACTGCTTGTGACAATCTATGTAGTGGGAAGCGGACTGGCCACATTTCTCGTCTGGCCTTTTATTTTTGCCATTGGATTTGTCGCGGTGATAATGGCCTGGATGACAGCGGTCTTATGGGTAGGTCTCGTGAGCATCGTCCTTATCCTCGCTTCTTTAAGCACCTGGATTTTCCGCCTGCCGGACATCAAGGGATTGCCGGGAATACTGGGAGTGCTCACACTTTTTGTCCTTGGTTTCTTCGCGCTCGGACTTTATGTCACGGGGAAGAAACTCACCATACCTGACCCCAAACTCGCGCCGGATTTCCGGACTTGGGAG
>CAYHWZ010000019.1:0-14338 GCA_964359975.1 uncultured Elusimicrobia bacterium
ATCGGTAAGCCCGAGGAGAAATAATGGAACCCATAGAACAAAACAGAACACCAGCAGAGGAAGCGTCCGCGGTGATACAGGATGTGAACCGCGGTCACGCCGCCACCCAGGCAGCGTATGCCGCCATTCAAGCGGTATTGACGTTGGCGAGGGACGAAGCGCGGCGGATTCACGACGAGAAGATTCCCGGACAGATCGACCGATTGCGGCAGATCTGCACGGAGGTCACTACTCGACTGTCAATCGAACCTGTCACTGTAGTCCACGACCCTCAGTTGCTTGGCGACGAGATGGGAGCGGGATGTCTCGGAGTGTATAACCTGAGCACACACACCATACTCGTTGGGATACGCACCTCTGGTCACGGGATCAGTGTGGTAACGACGCTTCGTATGCTCGCCTACCACATACTGCATCAGTTGAACCTGCCGGCAACCGAAGCAGCCGCTGTTCATATGTCATTGATTCCATACTTCAACGTGTGGCCAATGAAACGTGAACGGACGGACATCTACGGGAAGGAGTTGTTGAGTGCTTCTAACTAGCTCTTTACTGAGCAATCGCGGCCCGGATAAAACCGGGCCGCACCTTTTCCTTTTCCCCGTGTTGGGGGAACAAGGAGGCATCAAATGAGTACCGAACCAAACGAGGACACAAGACCCAAATGCCACGGCAAGAAATATGCCGGCATGAAGTGGTACGAGTTCCATTACCGCGGCGAGTTCCATATGCGGTTGAGAGCACCCAACCTCGAGGAAGCCGTGGACCTTGCACTCATAGGTGCAGGGGAGTATATAACCATCATCAACGATGTCGTACTGGACAGGAGAGAATTGGTGGAGGTGCGGACATGAGACCATGCCATACAATCACAGTGGTCATGGATACCCGAATTGCAGGTTATCTATATGCACACATTGAAAACAACCTGGAATACTTTGAAGATAACGTGTGGGGAAAAGGGATGTCCAAAAGAGATAAGCGAGCAGAGGTGTTTGCTTGCGAAAAAGTCCGAGATACTTTGTACGCATTGTTGGCAACCACAACTGATGCGACGAAAGTTGGTGCATCGTAGATGTGTCCTTTACAGAACTGCCAGGGTAACACTTGGCAGTACACTTTACCTTTTTCTCCTGATTACTCGGGAGAAGAAGGAGGCAGAACAATGATGAACAAGTACACAGGTGTCAGGGACCATACAGGATTGACCGTTGTTAAAGTCAATGGCAAGCAACTGATCCAGGCGTACCCGGAAAAGATCGTTGCCTTTGATTGGCACAAGGGAACGCCGGACGGAACGCGTCAGCTCGCGTATTCCATTCTTGCCGAAGAATTCGGCAACAACGTGGCTGACCATGCGTGGGGTCATTTCCGCATGATGGTCATTGATAAACTGCCGGGCTGGTGTTTCGCAATATCTTCCGAAGATATATCGGAATGGTACAGCGATTACCGGCAGTTTGTCTGCGAATACGACAAGTGGATACGGCAGAGCGCGGGAGCAGCTGGGCAGGAGGTGCAACATCATGCATCCTGACCGACGGCTCGACATGTCTCACGTCAAGGCGATTGTTACCGCCAGAGAGACCATCGCGTTGAGCAGCGGTCAGTTCTTCTGCCGCACTCCTCGCGCCTGGGAAATTTGGCAGGAAGCGCCGATCAGCATGATCGTTCGTATCCCTCAAAAGAAAGTATGGGATGTGGTTCAATGATGCCGTACAATGCGCCGGGCCTAAACAGCCCGGTACACTTTGAAAAAGGAATGTTACGCATGGAACTATTTGAAGAAGTTACAAACAAAAAACCCAACCGATATTCTGGTCAGGCTTATTGTTCTCGTAACTCAATGTACAGGGACGAGGACTTGGAACTAATCATATTATTAACAGACAAAACATTTTCTGTCAATTGGGTCGGGGATGCTGATCGGGGTCAAGGACCTGGAAATCTTCTATGTTTCTAACAGATAAAAGCTGTTTTGTCAATTGGGTCGGGGATGCCGATCGGGGTCAAGGACCTGGAAATCCATTGACTGCGGGCGCAACTCCCGCCATCTCCATCCTCTTGCTCACAAGGAAGGCAGAACCAAAAGATACATACAGAGATTGGCGCGCAGTGTGGAGTGGTATCCTGACGGCGGTCCCAAGCGGTAAGCCGTTGTTCACCAGAACCGCTGCGCTCTCTCTTCGCACGCGGCCCGACTTAACATCGGGCCGCACAATTTACAATGTCACACTGACACATGCTGTACTTATAGGAGGAAACTAAAATGGGAGCAGACGAGTTGAGGTTGTTGAAGTCGCTGCTGCGGAAGTATCACTGCGTGTATGGCCGGCACGCAATGGTGGGTCTACAGAACAAGGTCATGGACTCGGAGATGCGCAAGAAACTCTCCGCAATCCGCTGGTAGGCTAAACGGTTCACATGAGACATGGTAGTTGGTCCGAGCACATAAACTAAAAACGGAGGTAACACACATGAACACAGCAATACAACTGAAAAGTAAAGTCGCAGTCAACAGTATCCACAAAGTGGAGAACGGCAAGAATGGAACGGTAGGTATCTGCGACCTGAATATCAACGGCGAGTTCACCATCACCGGGGTACTCATCAACAAGAACAAGGACGGGGGCTTATACCTCAAGTTCCCGTACCGCACAAACCGCACGCGGCAGGGCACGGAGTACGCTGACATCGCGCACCCGTCCACCAAGGATACCCGCACGGCTGTCACGGAGCTTGTGGTCGAATCATGGGAAGCGAACTTCGGTGATGAGTTGCAGGCGGCCGCCTGACCACATGAGCAATTTCCTGCACACCCATCGCAGGTCCGAGGAGGGAGAACATGCATGCGCTGCGCAGTCCCGATGCCCAAAACCGTGCACACCCGTCGCAAGCAGTAACGACATGGCCGGCATCATAAGGAGGCAGTCATAAACGACAAACGGAAGTTACATTGAAACGAAATGGAGGCAAGATGGTGTGGGAAAGATGTGCAATCTTGCGGCGCAGGTCGAAAACATTTGCGTCGAATAAGGAGGTCATGAAAGGGTCATCGAGGGGGCTACCCCCCCTCTAAGGCCCTGCGAGAGCAGAGTAAGGGCATAGCAACGCCATGGCACGTTATCGTCGAACAATGACCAAATTATGTGTATGCAGTGCATACAAAATGGGGGTAACATGTGAATCTTAATTCTTGCAATCTACAATTGTTGTCTATCGCGTCCAGACTCCCGGTACTAGGGTTTTATCAGTCACTCTTGGTGCGCTTCAACAGCTATCTGCGGGCGCATGACGCACCTGTCGAGGCTTTGATTGTGAACCGCAAAATACCCTTTGCCCGACACATCCATAGCCGCATGCTGTCCGAACTAAATGGTCTGGTCAAGGGTAACTATCTAAAACAAGTTACAACTGGCATTGCAGATGAATCAATCTCAAGTCGTTCGTTTCTGAAAGTTACGGACAAAGGTTGGCGACTTGCGGGGGGTGACGAGCAGTACCGAATAAACTACTTACCAAGCTCCAGCAGAGTTGTTTCCACTCCGCACGACCTTTTGGTCAGTGCAGTCTTACTTACTTTTCACTTCGAGCGCCACTTTCAGCTCTCCCGTCCCGTTAAGTGGCGGCGCACCGCCAGTGCGGTTGACTGCCCGCTTCCGGATGGCGTCATCGAGTCTCCGTTCGGGGAAATGTGGGCAGTGGAAATCGAGCGTCATGTGAATCGCAAACACTTGGAAGGGCACATCATCTATCACGGCAAGGGGTCCCGTGTACTCCTTATCTTTGAAAAACTCACCCGCCCGATCCTGAAATTCACTCTTGACCTCTTCCGGAAGTATCAGCTCAAGAACTGGTACTTCACATCCTGCAAAGCATTCTTTGCCGATGGGGGGAAAGGTCCATGGATAAATCTTCAGGACAGGGGATTCATTATTGGCGAGAACGGGGAGATGATGTCAGAGGAAACCTGTCTGACGCTGGCTAAGAATTATTCCACGAGTCCGTTGCCCCTGCTACCGGCATTACCGCTGGTGGAGGTCTCTCCAGACCCGTGTTTATCGACACTGCCCGGCACTTCTGGAATCGCTGTTCCTTTGACCTGCGGCGGTGTATTGTTACCGGCCGCGCCGCTGCCCGGCGCTGCCGGACCCGGCATATCGTTTGATGGGTCTCCGGCTTTATAAAATTCAGAAGTTTTCTTTGCGAAGTTTGTTTGTCTCTCGCTATGCTTCATCCGCCGCTGCTGGTCTGAACGAACTCTAATCTGCGCCACAACCTTCTCCCGTGAGATAGCCGGCGGCTTTGTCACTCCACCCTCAACACCTTTCTGTTTCTCACGGACCGACAGCCGTACATTCTTAATATCAAACAGTGTGGTCCGCAGGACTGCGCTGCTCGTGCGGCTCGAGCAAGCGGCCAGAAACTTTTTGCCGACCTTAAACCAGTTCGGGTGGATGACGAATTCTTCCCCTTCGCGTTCACTCATGCCGCCGAACGCCATGTCGCCTAACGGTTGAACCGACACGCTTCGCGACTTCTGGATCACTCTCTTCGTGCCAAACAGCACAGCCATCTTCTCCCCATCGTCACCTGACCTGGTAGAGAAAAACATTTTTGTACTCGTGTTGTTGATGATGTTTTCACTGAACGCAATCTTGTCGATGCCCTCGATCCTTTTCAACTGGGAGAAGTCCTGATGGGCCAAAAGGATGCAGACTTCACGGCCTCCGGCCTGCGAGATCATGCTGTTGAAAAAGGGTGCCAGGTATTCCTGAAACTCGTCCAAGATGAAAAGTATGGGCGGCTTGTCCATGTTCTTGCTCCCCAACATCTCGCTCGCTCCGAAAACCTGCGCAATGATCTGACGGCCCAGGCTGTTCGCGTAAGCGTGCATCCGGGCCGGGGAAAGGGCGCAGTACAGGAGTCCGCCGTTTGAAATGAGATCCACGATATTGATGTCCGGGTTGGCGACATTTACTTTTGAGTTCATGGGTTCGGCAATCCATGGACGCAAACGCGAGGTCATTCCTTCAAGCGGGTCGTACTTCTTACCGGACAATCCCTCAAACATTTTGGCGACTGTGTTGACTATATTGGTCAACCCTTTCTTCTCCGCCTCCCTCAGCATCAGCTCTCGAGTTACTTCGTCCGAGAAAAAAAGGTAACAGTCTTTCAGTGTGAACGGACGTTCCAGTCCGGTCAGAAGCGCGGACACTTCCAACAACCGGGAGAGATCAGCGTCCTTGTAGAATGCGTCACTGCGGTCCTGCGACGCGGGCGGTTCGCGCCCGATCGCCCGCATAATCTGTAACGCCATTTCCATTTCTGTTCCCTGGTCTCCGACCGGGGAGATGGGATTCAATGAGTCCGAGGTTTTGTCCAGAGGGTCAAAATACTTTACATCTTTCGCCCGTCCGGAACGGTTCGCAAGATACCAAAAGATGTTCCAGTCCGTAGCGGACGGTTTGCCGGTCACATAGATGACCGTCCAGCCGCGGATCATCCCCTGAAAACCCAGCGACATTGAGAAGTGAGTCTTTCCGCAGCGTGTGATCCCAACGGTCTGCATGTGTTCGACCATCGCGGAGGAGTCCACCCAGACCGGAGTGTCGGTCCCGACCTTGCACCCCATAAAGAACTTACCGGTCTTTACGCCCTGCTCGGCGAACTTAAAGAATTCCTCTTTGGATACCGGTGGCGCAACGACTGGCGGCATCTCCTCACTCCGAATATCGGTCTTTTTGAAAAGCAGTTCCACGACAAAATATGTGACCAATCCGCAAACAGGCACAGTCCAAAGCGGTATGGGAAATGCCATTAGCATTCCTGTCATTGTCCAAGCAATCGAAAGCGCTGCCAATTTACCACTCATTTTCGAGTAGGTAAAAAGATACAGGGATCCAAGCGCCAGAAGTATCCAGCCAGCCTGCGGGGGCAAACCAATGCGGCCCATAACAAAGGTCAGGCCGCATCCAACCAGAAGTCCGGGAATATAGGAGAATATGCCGATAGCCACGGCCTTCTCTACCGAGAGAAATCCTTCACTGTTTATGAATGAGTAAAATCTTCTCAACATTTATTCCTCCTTCCAATCTTTTTTCTTATTCTTCTCATCGAGCTTGCTCTTTACCGGCTCATCGGACTGTTTTGGTTTATCGTCCATTGCAAATCGGCGGGACAGAAATATGAGCGTCTTCTGGAACGGAGCTGCGGAAATGGATACATCCACCTTCGTTCCCGTGATCTCCTGCGCCTGCTGGGATCCCTGCTGCAGCGCACCGCCAATCGCGCCGGCCGCTATGGACTGGCCACCCATGGTGGCGGCCATAACGGTTCCAACACCGGACAAAGCGCCGGACACGGCAGACGCCATCATTCGGACATCCTTGTACTCCTTAATAATGCCCTTGATGCCGGCGGATCCGTCCGGGGCGAGGGCAATACCGCCCATCTCAAATTCTTTTCCGTTCGGAAGTACGGCCACCATGAATCGGACATTGATACGGTCATCAGACTTCAGTATGTCTGCGGTCCCGATCAACCGGGTCTTCTTCGGGAAAATGACGTTTCCGTTCTTGGGACAGACAGCCGGTTCGTCCACAATCGCAACGACCGGGGTATTGAGGTTGAAAGAAAAGATAGCGTTCTGGATTGTAGCTTTAACCTGGTAACCGGTAGGAAGGAACCACGTTTCCGCTGCCGGAAACACAGACATCACTTCCTCGTCCTGGCTGGTGTCCCTCTGCTCTTTACCGTACACCACACTGCACAACAACATTACACACACGGCTGACAATATTTTATTCATAAAAAGTTCACCTCACCAATCCAACTTCACTTTCTCTTTCAGTTTCCCGCCGCCGACAGCGGACATCTCGATTGAAACTTTTGGCTTGTTCCTTATATTAGGAACTTCCACCCAACCCCATGTCCCTTTACCGGGCGAAAGTACGGTTGACTCCCACTGCGCCTTGAACCCATCCACAATAACCGCGGGGAAATAGTACGTTATTCGAGCGTCCGGACTATTTTCAACATACAGTTCCATTCCCAGCTCGGAAACATTGCGGACCTCATAACTTAAATCACCGACTTCATATTTCTTTTCAACATAGATCCGGGCAGGGTCCTTACGGATAGCATCCAGTATATTCTGCTGCCGCGGTGGTTTCTTTCTTACAGGCGGAGCTGCCAGTTCAGGCACTGGTTCGGCGGCCGTGGCGGACGGACTCGCACTCCTTACAGATTCAGGAACAGTGTCGGAAGCCCTGGTCCGCGTTGCAACCTGCGGTTTCTGTTTCGTCGCAACTTTCTCAACCTTTGCGTCCGGTTTCTTTTTCATCCAACCAAACAGTTTCTCTCTGGTGCTCAGTTCTTCGGGAGGCTTCTTCGCATCCGCCTTTGCCGGCGACGATGCGGAATCTGCTGATTTACCCTTCACCACCCGGCGTGAGGCTTTGCTGACAGACAACTTCGGTTCTAGCGGTGCGGTCTTGTTGAAATACATCACCACACCGCTCCCGCACAATGCCACGAACGACATAACAACAACCACATGTACCATCCAGCCAGTAATAATCGGAGTAGCTTTCTGTTTTCTTTCGAGCGAGAGCCACCGGGTCTTGCTTCTTCCTCCCACGTCCAGGCTTTCGGCGCTCTCGATCGCGGCTTGCGCGCCGGCGTCATCCGGCTGGTCGACGTGGTCAGCAGTATCTGTCATAGTACGGAAATCGTCCTATTTGCCTGGAAACAAAACGACCATTTAATAAACACTGAATACGTCATCAGTTTTCAACGGGACATACTCATTATTGATACCCCTTTTGTAAACACCCCATAAAATAGAAAATCCCGATCAATGATCGGGATTTCTCCACACAATGAACAACCGTTATAATTCGCTTAGAACTTTCTTCCGACTAATATATAGCAGGTATGCAGAGAAAATTCAATACCAGGGTGGGTCCCCAAGATATTTGACAGCGGTAATCAGATATGGTTTGTGCTGAAATTCAAGACGATTATTGCAATGCGGCCTTGCTGTAGAACTCACGATAACGGGCAAAAGTTGAGAATATCGAAAATGTTACTGCAGAGATTTCTTCTAAGCTGCCCAGTCCAAATGAATCTTCCGATGCTGTTGTGCGCAATCAGACAGATACAGGTTAATCAGGGTCTGATAAGAAAGTCCTGATTTAACTGCCAATTGCTTGAAGTATTCAATCGTATTCTCATCCAGCCTGATTGTAATCTGCTTCTTCAGCATTTTAGCGTAAGGATTCCGTTTGGATTTTGAAAAGTCATAATTTTGTCTCATGGTAAAAGCTCCTCATATTTTAACCTTTCCGCCTTCGACGCCCGCCGCGCAGAGATAATCCGAATAATTGATTCCGAACTTCTGTAACAATGACACACTGCAACTATCCGCAGCTTCAAACTCAACCCAAGAAGGATGACTCTTTCCTCATTTTCTGAATGATCTGGGTCAGGAAGTATTCTTGCATTCTGGTCGTAGAAAACCGTCTGAGCCTCTTCGAAAGTGATTCCATGCTTATGTCTGTTGGAAATATTCTTGGCTGAGCCCCATTCGAAAGCTACGCTCGTTACTACATTATACCTACAAAGTAGTTTATTTACAAGCGGGTTGAATACGGGAGGCCGTATTTGTCAGTTTAACAGACGGAGTAATATTACGATATTCAAAACATATATTGAAAGAGGAAATACAATTAAATACTATACTTTTTAGTCGAAGTTGCAGTAATCGCAGTATTCAAGTATCCCAAACTTGGCTACAAATAACTATAACTATGAGTGTCCCCTACTTCCGATAACGAGCAAAAGTCGAGAATATCTCAAAAGTCAAAAAGTAAAAAAGTCAAGACTGGCACCGTTTCTTGTGATGTAAAAGTTCGGAGTCGTTTTTTGCTATTAATCATAAAGGCGTACGCATTCCTTCAATCCACATTTGCGGTAATCCAAAAGCCAGCAAAATCGCCGGAATAATAATAAAAACTATAAAAGAAATTATTGCGAGAATTAGAAACGCAGGGCTCCACTTATTTACCGTTGATTCTACTGATAACCATCGCTTTAATACCGCCGCTCCAGCCAAACCAGTCAAAAATCCTAATAAGATACAAATTAGGCAAGCACCAATCCAAACAAAAAATGCCCATCCTTCAAACCAGTGTGATATGAAGCCGGCAAAACCCGACCACACTGTCCCAGCCAATAAACCTATCAATGCTCCCATTAACGCCAAAAACCAAGAGCGCGGAGAAATAGATTTGCCAATTTCGTTAACGGCAAACCTACCCCATACTAATCCCATAATCGTACCCACCAAAGCACTAATTATTACAAACCATGGTGAATAGACGATAAGGAAATAGGGTACCGAACTAAAAACAATTGCCCCAATAAGGGCAGACCATTTTAATACCTTATTGTTTCTTTGCTCCACTAGTGGGAAACGGTGCCGCTCTTGACGTTCTGATTTTTCATCGGTTTCACTGCCAAAAACAGTTCAAAGTTAGAGATATCGGTGGAGCGTGACCAACTGCAGGTAACTTACACATTTCTTTAGTTTCAATCATTGTTCGATATCTCCATAATTGAAGCTTAACCCTGCCCCCTGTTGATCTACAAGATGTATGTAAAGTGATAATTCGATTATACCAAAAACAGGTGTCGTTCTAACATTCGAATTAATGAGAATGGAATGTGGAATCTAAACTATACCCCTACGGGTACAAGGGGCAATATTCGCTGCAACTAGTGGGTCAACTCCCAATCGTGGCCGACGATATACAACTTTTGGCAGTTCAATCTCCTTAAGCCCTTCCCCTCCTGGCAACTTTGTAAGTTAGACTATTGCCACTTCCTCTTGTCAAGCAAACCGTCGGGTTTGGATACATCATTTTTTTCATAATTTGTATTTTACCGTCGAAAGTCACTCTCAGCGCTGAAAATTTCAGCAAATACCCATTTCCCGATTATTCTATAAAAATAGTATGCATCGGCAGTCGGCCAGAATAAGCGCCGCTGCCATTAAGGAAACTGGAGGTATGTGGCATAGGGAAGGAATGCCCGCGATACAGCTCTCGGCTTAGAGAGTGTCTGCAAAAGAAGGGATGGACACAACAAGAATTCGCATGCGCGTCAGGAGTCTCTCGAATCACCATGGTCCGTTACATAAAGGGTGAGCGACTGCCGGCTCCTGATATGCTATATCGGATGTCGCGGATTCTAAAAGTACCGCCGAAACGGATTTTCCCGGAATACTGCATGAATTTCAGCATGCGTAAGGGATGCAAACATGGGGAATGGTGGAACGGAATCCTGGCTGAACTTGTTCTCCGGGGATGGAGTATCAAGAAGTTGGGACATCACTGCGGAATCAGCATTGACAAAGTACATGCTTTGGCAGGATGGAACTATCCGCCGACTGAAAGAATGCTGATCAAACTGGAACGCGGCCTGGTTAAAGAAAGAGATAAGTTTTGGAAGGATTGGGAACGTCAACAAACAATGCATCTAAACCGACTGAGGTATTCATGAAGAAACTAACCACAGGCACATATGTCCGCGGGAAACCGGACAAGAAAGCATATATCGCGGGCATCGAATTCAAATACCGTACACCGTCCGGACTGCTCAGAAAGATCTGGAGCGAAGCACGCAGTATGAGCCACTCAATCAGAAATATGGACCGCCAACGAGAGTGCTTACTGAAAGCGTACCGACAAATCGACTGGAGCCGGGAACTGGAGGAATACCAAAAACATGGACCGAACGATATCTGACTGGCCCAGAAACACGGCGGGATTGATTGACCGCATAAGCCATGAATTCACTGTGCTGGACAAAAACAAATTCACGGGCGAAACCGTCCTGCGATTCTCCGGCAGCCACTTCGATGGACTCTTTAGGGTTCCGAGAGATTTCAAAGACGACGACAAACCCGCACAAGACATTAAGATAGTCTTACGACTTTTTTCTCTATGCCACAACGCCGGGGCATTTGGGTCAATGACTCTCATTTGGCATACGGGTATCATTAAAAACTATACCGTCAAACTAACATTTCAAGGTGAATCAGTGCGGTTCATGGCGTCAAATATTTTCCGCTTGAAAATGGGGGAACGATTACATGGTTGAGAAAAAACTTTTAAATGTCAAGGAACTCTCCCACTACGTTTCTGTCCCAGTTGGTGTCCTTTACAAGTGGGTGTCTCAGAGAAAAATTCCGTTTGTAAAGCTTGGACACTCGACCAGGTTTGATCAACAGGCAATTGATAGATGGATTGAGGAGAATTCGAAACTCCCGGAAGTTGAAAAACTATCTAAAATAGTTTAAAATGAGGTTACCTTATGTCTATTTACAAGAAGGGCAACAACTACTTCATAGATTACTATTTTCGTGGCCGTCGACTTAGAGAAAGCACGGGCCCGAACAGACAGCTTGCTCTTGAAATGTTTCATAAGAGAAAGTCAGAGATCGCTGAACGAAAATTCTTCCCTAATCGAACAAAGGAAAGGATTCTGTTCAGGGACATGACCAAACTCTATTATGAACTGCATTCTCTAGTTAACAAGCGGTCGGCCAGAACCACGGAAATATATTTATTAAGACGACTCGACGTTTTTTTCGGCGACAAATATTTGGATCAGATTACGCCGATGGAAGTGGAAGAATATAGGGCACAGCGGATGACTGAGGTTAAACCTGCAAGTGTTAACCGAGAACATCAGTGTCTTCGGCATGTTTTTACGAAGGCAATGGAATGGGAGAAATGTTCAACGAACCCTGCCAAAGGTCTGAAGGCACTTGCCGTTAACAACAAGCGCCTTCGATACCTCAGCAACGAGGAAATTCAGACGTTGCTTTCTCACAGTGATGAAAGAATCAAGCCAATTGTGATCACAGCTTTGAATACAGGAATGAGAAGAGGCGAATTGAAGAACATGAAATGGAAAGATATAGATTTTGAAAGAGGTCTGATCTACGTTTTGAAGACAAAGAGTGGGATATCCAGAGTGCTCCCAATGAACTCTTTGCTACGGAAAGACTTGGAAGGTCTCCATCAAGCGGGGCCGTGGGTCTTTGATACATCCAATTTGCGAAAACTTTACGAACGAGCGGTGACCGATGCGAGACTGTACGACGTTACATTTCACACGCTAAGACACACTTTTGCTTCGCATCTTGTTATGGCAGGTATAGATTTGCGGACCGTGGGCGACTTGCTTGGGCATCAGAAGCTCGATATGACAATGCGTTATGCCCATTTGTCGCGAAGCCACAAGCAGACTGCTGTGGAGATTCTGGGTAGCCGATGGACACCTATATGGACACCTAGCGACTCTAAAGCATGTAAAATAGACGGGGCTAATATTGATAAACTGATTGAAAAATCAGTAGGAAAAGCATAATTTCGCTGGGGTAGCTCAGTTGGTAGAGCACTTCCTTGGTAAGGAAGAGGTCGTCGGTTCGATCCCGATCCCCAGCTCCAGTTTTTTCCCCATGTACCGCATTATTCCGCAGTATGCTATACTAATACATTATCATTCATGCACGGGTTTGTTGAAGAGATAGGCGTTGCTCTGATCGCGGCCACTGTTTTGGGTCTGGTGACTCAAAAGCTGGGGCAGCCGATTATTCTCGGCTACTTTATCGCGGGCGCGCTCGCCGGTCCGGAAATGGGGCTCGGCTGGGTGAGCGACCCGTCGGAAATCGAACTCATCTCCGAAATCGGTCTCGTGCTCCTTCTCTTTGTCATCGGTCTTGAAATCGATCTTCCCAAAATCATGAAGTCAGGCAAATCAATGCTCGTTACCGGTGTCGGGCAATTTATTTTTTGCGTTGCGCTGGGACTGGTATTTTTTGGAGCTATGGGTTTCGGCTGGCGCGGGGGCAATCTGAACGGTCTGTATCTGGCTCTGCTTTGCTCGCTCAGCAGCACTGCTCTCGTCGTAAAACTGCTCTACGATAAACTGGAAATGGACACTCTGCACGGGCGCATCAGTCTGGGTGTGCTGGTCCTGCAGGACATCTGGGCAGTGCTGGTGCTGGCGTTTCAGCCGAATTTCAATGACCCCCGCGCGGGTCTGTTTGTCATGGCCATTTTGAAAAGCGCTGTGCTTATCGGCGTGAGTTATTATGTCGGAAAGTGGCTGATGAAACGCGTGTTTAAATTCGTCGCAAAATCTCCGGAACTTATCGTGGCCTCGGCGCTGGGATGGTGCGCGGCAATAGCAGGCACTGCAAAGTTTCTCGATCTTTCAAAAGAAATGGGAGCGCTGGTGGCGGGCGCGGTGATATCCGTGTTCCCGTTCAGCATTTTTGTCACAGCCAAGGTCCTGCCGCTGCGCGATTTTTTTCTGACGCTGTTCTTTGTTTCGCTCGGCATGAAGATTCCCCATCTGACAGGAGACATTTTTTATCTGTCCATGTGCGTGGTGGGGTTTGTGGTCGTCAGCCGGTTTCTGACCGTGTATCCTCTGCTGTCCATGATGGGTTCGGGCCGGAGAACAGCGTTCATCGCCAGTCTGAACCTTGCTCAGGTGAGCGAGTTTTCGCTCGTGATTGCCGCGCTCGGTCTGTCGTTCAAACATATTGACCAGCGTATCATGACTGTGGTGATTTACAGTATGGCGTTCACTTCCATCATTTCATCGTACCTGATACAGTTCAGTTACCCGCTGTTCAACAGGTTCGATGCGGTGATGACGCGGATAGGTTTCGGGCAAGCGGGCGAAGCTGACGAATCTCATGTCACGCAAAAAGATTATCCCATCGTCATACTTGGATTCCACCGCGGAGCACGGGCTTTTATCGATGATCTTGCGCACCGTTCCCCGAAACTGCTGAAACAGATCCTTGTCGTTGACTACAATGTGGAAGTTTTGAAAGATCTTTCACACGAGGGTATCGCGGGAGTGTACGGCGATATCAGCCACGCGGACACTTTGGAACATGTGAACCTCAAACATGCGCGGTTCATTCTTTCCACTGTGCCGGACATTTTGCTGAAAGGCACCAAAAATGTTGATATTGTGCGCGTGTGCCGTTCGCTCAACCGGTCAGCGCACATAATAGCGACTGCGGATTTTGCCGCGCAGATACATGATTTGAAACAGGCCGGCGCTTCCGAAGTGGTGCTCCCCTACTCTCTCGCCGGAAAAATGATAGTGGACAAAGTGGTACATGCAGTTTAAGGACCATTTTTCCGGACATGCCAAAGATTACGCCGCGTACCGTCCGGATTATCCTGACGCGCTTTTTCAGTTTTTAGTCACGCTGTCTGACGCACAGGATTTGGCCTGGGAC
>CAYHWZ010000020.1:0-14246 GCA_964359975.1 uncultured Elusimicrobia bacterium
CTTACACGATTATTCACTATGCTTTATTATCCGATATCTGCGGGTTTGAATCAATAGGTCGGAATGGGACTGACCTGGAATGGCCGAAATGGTGCCCGGAAACGGCCCCGCTCTTAACTTTACTACTTTGCCATAGCTAGTCAACTGGTTGACAAACTAGTTTGATTGTATTACAATTTCCTTGGAGGTGCATTTTATGCGCAGTGTGGGGTCTTTTGAGGCAAAAACACATTTGACTGCTCTGCTGGAACAGGTTTCCAGGGGGGAATCTATTGAAATTACGCGGCGGGGTGTACCTGTGGCCATTCTCACTCCCGTCAGGTCCAATGAAAAGACCGCTCCGCATGAAACCGCGCGGCGGATACGCGTGCTGCGCAAGGGCGTCAAACTGGCTGGTCTCTCGCTCCGAAAACTTATCGACGAAGGCCGGGCCTGAACTTGCTGGTTCTGGACTGTTCGGTCGCGCTGTCGTGGTGCTTTGAAGACGAGAAGACTGCTTATGCGGAATCTGTGCTTGATTCGCTTGCCGGAGGAGGCAGTGCCGTGGTTCCGCCTCTGTGGGCGTATGAGGTCTTGAATGTGCTGGCCGGCGCAGAGCGGCGGAAAAGAATCACTCAGGCGCAGTCGTCCGCATTCTGGCAGATGCTGCAATCCCTGCCGATTGAAGTGATTGCGGAAAGCCCGTCTCATTTTGCCAATGACATTCTTTCCTTGTCCCGAAAATTTAGACTGACTGCCTATGATTCCGCCTATCTGGAGCTTTGCCTGCGGAAAAATATCCGGCTCGCCACCCTTGACCACGATTTGAAACTGGCCGCGCAAACCGCCGGAGTGTTTCTGGCCCACCCGCAAAGTAAATAGGACACCTTCTCAGCGGGCGAGGGTGTCCCAACTGAAAAATTCGGGTTAACCGTCTCTCGCAAAAGTGCTTGACGGATTCGCATTTTTACTTATACTTAACTGATGGGGGAGCGCTTTTCATATCTGAGAAATTTCCTTATTTTTGCACTGTTTTTTGCGGCGTTGGTCAGCGCGCGGTGCGGGACTGGCTCTGAACCGGGCAATCCTAAACGGTCCTTCGGCACAGGGCTCACTTACACCGGAGGTCTTATCAGGGCAGGGTTCGGCGAACGGTGGGCTGTGGATGCGAGGTTCCTGTATGACGTCACAAACACTTCTAACGGAGATGTGAAATCCCAGATAATCGGGGCAAGAGGATACTTCAGTTTCCGCACTCGGAAAAAGTTGCAGCCCTATGTGGGTATAGAGGCGGATTATGTGTCCTCCAAACTCAACAACGGCACCAGCTACGATGTGACGGGTTTTACCACCGGAGGTTTTTTGGGTCTGGAATATTATTTGACAAACCGGATATCGCTGGGCGTGGACATGGGACCATACTACATTAAACTCAAGGAATCCAGTCTGTCCCAGTCCGCGTCGGAATTTGATTTTGTGGCCAACTCGTTTTTGAATTTTTATATTTTTTGATGATACGCCGAAAATTGTTTCTTGCAGTCCTGGTCTGCGGCGCCGCCGGTACTTTACATATGTCGGGCGAATGCGCGTTCCGATTCGGGTTGGGTAAAGCAGTGGGCAAATCTGCCGGCGACATGATTACAAAGGCAGTCAGCGAATCCTCTGTATTGAGCAAAGAATGCGGGTCCGGTCCTTATTTCACTGCCGCGCCTGTGGATCTGAGTAAAGTGTCGGCTATCGCTCCGCTGGGAAATCTGAACCCGACGGGACATGTTTTTCCATCGGACCACATCTATTTTTATTTCAAGACACAGAACGAATCGTATCCGCTGTTTTCGCCGGGCGACCTGGTTTTGACTGAGATAAACACTTCCGCGCAGTCGTCAGGCACGGACTATTCGCTGAGGTTTCAGGCGTGCAAGGATTTCAAAGCATACTATCTGCATGTGAAGACGATTTCCGATACACTTACCAGCGCGATGCAATCCCAAGCTCCAAGATGTACCACATATACTACAGGCGGCTCTCTCTACACTTATTGCACCTACACGCTAAACCTGCGGATAAAGGCCGGGGAACAGATTGGGACTGTTTCGGGTCCGGGCGCGTTTGATTTCGGGGCGACTGATTACCGGATAGCGCCTTTGCCGTTTGCGAATCCGTCGCGTCATCTTTCCGACCAGCTTTACACGGCCTGTCCGCTCGACTATTATTCCGCGGATGTGAAGGGCAGTCTGTACGCAAAAGTCGGACGGTACGACGGTGGTCAAACACGGACAACTGCGCCGGTGTGCGGGGAGATAATGCAGGACGTGGGGGGAACGGCGCAGGGCGACTGGTATTTACCGGGTTCACCCGACAGTCCGGAAGATCCGCATCTGGCTCTGGTCAAGTACAGCATCGACCCGTCGTGGTCCGCATTTTCCGTGGGCAATTCGGTCAGCGGGCTGACGGGCGTGCATTACTTTTCACCGAAAAGTTCGGGTAAAGTCTTGACTGCGTTCAGCCAGGTAACGGCGGACGGGAACACGTACTGTTACGACTGCTTTATGGATATCGGGAATATTACCAGTCCGTGCACAACGCGGGGGTACATCATACTGCTCCAGCTCCCCAGTCCGGCCACTCTGAAGATTGAAAAGCAGACCGCCCAGGAATGTTTCGCAGGACCCTGGACCTTTTCAAATCCTGTCACGTTCCAGCGCTGACAAATCCAAACCAGCTCGCTTGACAATATATACATTTATATGTATACTTTCATTGGAGAGGTGAATGCTGTATGAATACCATTGTGAAGAAACTTTTCAAGCACGGAGGGAGCAGCGCTGTGGATTTGCCGCGCGAATTTGTGAAGGGGTTGGGCAGTAACACCGAGGTGGTGCTTCACGTTGAATCGAACAGAATCCGTCTACAGCCGAAATCACGGCTCGATACTCTGGAATCTGAACCGGAATTTGCCTCCTTTCTCCAGGCGCTGACCGAAGACGCCATGAAACATCCGCAAAAACTCAGCCATGCAAAAAATGTGTGGGACAAGGAGTGGGACAAACTGCTTGCCAATGTAACTCCTGATGACGACGAGTAGTTATCTGCTGTTGTACCATGAGTTCTACCGCCGCCGGATAGCTGCACTTAAAGAACAGGTCAAGAAACTCTACCAGCGTCTGCCCCCTGAAGTGTACCGGCAGCATGAGACCGTCAAATTTGCGGCACGGATACGGGAAGCTGACCAGAACATCATTCCTCAAAATCCCGACCGTCCTGAATACCGGCTCAGCGGAGACCTTCGAAAATTCCGGCGTTATAAACAGGGGCTGCAAAGATACCGGATTCTTTTCAGTTTTTCCAATAAGCCCCAAATTATTCTGTACCTTTATCTGAATGATTCCGCGCACCTCCGGAAAGCCGACGGACGGTCCGACCCCTATGAAGAATTTAAGAAACATTTAAGGCGCGGTGACTTTTCCCACGACCCCAATGACCCCAAAATGAGAAAATGGGTTGAGCAGTACTCGTGGTAATCTCTCTGTCATCTCTGGCTTGAAAGCCGGGAATGTGGTATGATTACATTGCTTCGAATCCATGAGTCATTTTAGAAGAAATTCCCCAGGCAGCCATCAACGTCAACTCAGTCCGTTCCTTTCCGGAACTGCGGTGGACCCTGCTCCGCGTATTCCGCTGGAACTCGGCTCAAAAGAACTCACCATGCGCGCCATGGACTTGATATCGCCTATCGGCATGGGTCAGCGCGGTCTTATTGTAGCGCCGCCGGGTTCGGGCAAGACCACTTTCCTTAAACACATCTGTCAGGCAGTCACGGCAAGCTGTCCTCAAATGAAACTCTATTGTCTGCTCGTGGACGAGAGGCCGGAAGAGATTACGGACTTTAAACGCAGTATCGCTGTGCCGGTGCATTCGTCGTCGTCGGACCAGTCGTATTCGCATCATATTGAAATCGCGGAAAATTTGATGAACAAGGCCATGAACGAAGCCGGCGCTGGGGAAAATGTGATGGTGGTGATTGATTCGCTCACACGGCTGTCGCGCGTACACAATACTGAGCACCGGTCCAGCGGGCGGACAATGTCCGGCGGAATTACAGCAGGCGCGCTGGAAATACCGAGGCGGATTTTCGGGTCAGCGCGGAAGATTGAGAATGGCGGGTCGCTTTCCATTATTGCGACTGTTTTAGTGGAAACGGGCAGCCGGATGGATGATGTGATTTTTGAAGAGTTCAAAGGTACGGGTAATATGGAGTTGGTGCTCTCGCGCGAAGTGGCTCAGCAGAGGATTTATCCTGCGATTGATATTGCAAAGAGCGGGACTCGTAAAGAAGAACTCCTGCTTACGCCCGACGAACTGGACAAAGCGCGGAAACTGCGCCGCGCGCTCGCCGGGATGAACACCGTGGAGGCAGCCCGCACCCTGGTGGAACAACTCGAACAGTATCCCACGAACAAAGAAGTCCTTTCCAAAGCTTCGTTCCTGTAAAACATAACTTCTAACAGAGCTGTACGGTTAAATCTCGTCGGAAAATCACTTCCTCCCCCCTTGCGGGGGAGGATTGAGGTGGGGGGAACAACCTCCTGTTTTCACTACTTCCATCGAATTACCCCCCATCCTAACCTTCCCCCGCAAGGAGGGAAGGAATTTTGAGCAAAATTCTGTTAAAAAACTATTTTGCATTTCCCGTCCAAAGTTCATAGAATGTCCTTTAGTGAACCCCCAAACTGGTCTGGTAATTCAAGGTCATAACCGGCAGATAACCGCTGTGACGTTCAGTCCGGACAGCAGGTTTTTGGCCGCAGGTTACGAAGATGGTACGGTCAAGATTTGGGACTCTGCTTCCGGCGCTCTCGTCAATACAATCCAACTTACGATTCAGTCCACGGCATGCACAGCCGCTTCGCTCGATATCAGCTCCGACGGAAAAACAGCCGCGTTCCTTGTCTTTTACCGCGCGGGAACGGATTCGGTCGTCGGGCGCATCAAATTGTGGGACCTGGCAGCTAACCGCGAAACAGCGGAATTTAGTTCGGACGCCGGCACTGTCAGTCTGTCTCCGGACGCGGAGCGGGTTGTCATGGCCGGTTGGGACGGGACTGTTTCCGTCTGGAACATCAAATCGCAAAAACGCGAAAACCATTTCACAAAGTCAGAGGGAGGATACGCGTCGGCCGCGTTCAGTCCCGATGGCGCGCAGTTGGCCATGTCGTGGTCGCAGGGCAGGTCTGTGCGTTTGTGGAATTTCAGTTACCGCAGTGAAGTGCGGGTCTTCACGCAAGACGGCGGCGCGCAATCTGTCTCGTTCAGTCCGGACGGTCAGATGCTGGTTTCACAGGGATTGCCCGACGCAAAAACCGGCGCGGTTGAGTTCCGATTGTGGGACCTCAAGTCCGGAAACCAGATTCTGGAATTTGAAGTGAAAGCAGGTTCTGTCGGGTTCCGCAAGAATGGTGACATAATGGCAGTTTCAGCAGAAGGCCGTACTGTAAAAGTCTGGAACGCGCGCACAAAAGCTTCCATAAAAACATTTGACTGCAATGGCAATGTGTTGTTCACACTTTTCAGTCCGGACGGCAGTTTGGCCGGCGCGGGGCTGGACGACTGCACGTTTTATCTGGCACAAATCTAAAATTCAAGAAGCAAACTTATGAATTGTCCTTCCTGCGGTAAAGACAGGTTATCGGGAGCGGAAGATTCCTGCGGACGTTAATCCCACTTCAAAAGCGTATATCCTTTGCTTTTAAGTTCCTTCATAACCATATTGATTCTGGAGCCGGGTGACACCAGACTGGCGCCGATGTTTTCGGCTTTCACCAATTCCAGTTTGTCAAACCACAGACCGCTGCATCCTGGACACCGGTCAATAAGCAGGTCAGGCCCGACGGCAAAATGCATTTCCTGAAGATTCTTTTTGCAGCGGGGGCAGGAATGAGAAGTTTCGCGGGCTTTTTTCTTTACTTCGTCTAGTTGCGGGACATCAACGTGCAGTTCAGCATAGTAGGCGAACTCGTCCTTGTCCATCCAGACGCCGCCGCAGCTGCAGAAATCCAAATCAACCCCCTCAATATTGAGGTCTTTCATTTCTTTTCCGCATTTTGGACAAGATAGACTCATGGCCCCTCCCGATCCGGATTAAAGCAAGCTACATCCGGATTATACCAAACACTTGCCCCTGATTCAACGCATTTTTGCGCCGGGAAATCGAATAGACTTTTGCGATTGGAAGTTGTAGGATAAATTATTATGAGGAAACTGAAGAGTTGTGTAAGATTTCCGCAGTCGGACACACATCACTGATATCTGTAGCTTTGAAATGTTTTTGTCACTAAAAATGGTTAAGAAATCAAGAGTCAAAGAATGCTATCGTTTCCTATCTTTTGTTGCCTACTTAGTTCTGGTTTCTACTATTTTGATGCTGGACGGACTACTCGCGGATGATTCAATATCACTTCATAGGTTTGAGAAAAAGGGCAAATGGGGATTTAAAAATTCCACTGGTGCCATTATTATTGCTCCGCAGTTTGAGCTTGCAAACGATTTTAATGATGGATTCGCAAGTGTTAGAAAAGGAATGAAGTGGGGGTACATTACCATGAATGGCAAATTTATTATCGAGCCTCAGTTTGATTGGGCAGAAAATTTCAATAATGGTAGCGCAAGGATAATAATCGGAGGCAAATATAGTTGGATAGACCCCAACTTCCAGGGAGAGCTTAAGTTTTTACATGACGATGACTTACAGGATGGATTAAGAATTGTGACATTTAACGGCAAATTGGGATTTATGGACAAAAGTGGAACCATAGTTATAGATCCTCAGTTTGACCAAGTCTGGCCATTTCATCAAGGATATGCTCAAATAAAAATTGGCACCAAATGGGGATTCATAGACAAGAGTGGCAAAATTATAGTTAAGGCCCAATTTGACCATGTTGGGCACTTCAACAATGATTTAGCCCCAGTGGCTATAGGGGGATTGCACGAAGCTGGTAGATTTCAAGAAATTGGTGGTGAGTACAAGAGCGGTGGTCAGTGGGGCTACATTGATAGAAAGGGAAAATGGGTGATTAGACCTAAGTTTGATGAAGCTTATGATTTTCAGGATAATGGCACTGCAGTAGTTGCAGACAATAGCAAATACGGACTGGTTGATAAATCAGGGAAATACATAGTTACTCCCAAATATGACTATCTCGAGTTCTTCGTCGAGGGACTGGCTTTAGTAAATATAGGAGGAGAATATGATGGCAATACAATCAAAATAAGAGCTGGGGGGAAATGGGGATTTATTGATGAAACTGGAAAAATAGCTATTCCTATCCAATTTGATTCCGCTTTAACTTTTAGGAATGGAGTTTCTGCAGTTAGAATCGGGGACAAGAAAGGGATAATAGATAAGTCAGGGAAATTTATTGAAAACTGAAGCACTAACGAATTTACTTCATTGACGGCTAACTATACCTGTTCTTAAGGGGAAAACAAGTCGGATCAACCAGAAACTGAACACACAAAAGGAAACGTTCCAAGCTTCTGGGAGCTTGACTTGTTGCCTTGTTAGAAATCTGTAAGTTTTACACATTTTTGACAGATGGAGTCAGCTCCAATAACTGCACATTAGTTTTGATTTTTATCAGTACTAGTTTGAAATTGCCGCTGTCAAAAACCGCTCCAATATCCGCATATTGACAATACGTACGCTTTGTGGTACGCTTTGAATTATAGGTGAAAATAGATGACATCATTGACCGCGACTAAAGCCAGGATGCAGATGTATCATTTGATCGATGAAACTGCGAGTTCACATACTCCGATTCAGATCACGGGCAAACGTCATAACGCGGTTTTGATTTCGGAAGAAGACTGGCGCTCCATTCAGGAAACTCTGTATCTGCTTTCCATTCCCGGAATGAGGGAGTCCATCCGCAAGGGTCTTAAAACTCCAATCAACAAATGCAGCGACAGCGTAAAGTGGTAGCATGGCATCTGGCCTTTACAAGAGATGCCAATAAAGACGCCAGGAAAATCAGCAGAGCAGGTCTCCGTCCGAAAACCGAAGCGCTTCTAAATATTCTAAGAACCAACCCGTTTCAAAATCCGCCTCCGTATGAGAAATTGACTGGCGACTTGTCCGGCGCATATTCACGGAAAATCAACATTCAGCATCGGCTCGTCTATCAAGTCTTAAAAGAGATCAGAACTGTCAAAGTCATCCGCATGTGGACTCATTATGAGTAAGTCGCGCACGTTTTAAGTTGCCTCAAAAAGATCTGGACCCCGGCATTCGCCCGGGGGATTGACAAAAATAGGGGATTTGTGCTTTAATTATTAGGTTACAGTTTCTCTTATCGAGAGTGGCGGAGGGATTTAGGCCCGATGATGCCACGGCAACCGGTCCGGCGTATAGTCGGATGACAGGTGCCAAAGCCGGGACCTGCGTTGTTCTGCAGGACCACGATAAGCGGAGCCCAGTTTCCCTCAGAGGAGATTGCTCCCTGAGGTTTTTTGTTTTTAAGGAGTGTCGGGGAGAACTATTATGAAAAAAATAAAGGGTCTTAAATGTAAAGAGTGCGGGCAGGAAGTGCCTGCAGTTGCCAAACATGTGTGCGAATACTGTTTCGGCCCATTGGAAGTGGTCTACAATTACGACGAAATCCGCAGTCGTATCAGCCGCGAAAAAATAGCCGCGGGTCCGCGCACGCTCTGGCGCTATTGGGACCTTTTGCCGGTGGAAACTGAAAATGTCATTTCTCTGCACGAAGGGTTCACTCCTTTCTGGAAATCGCGCAATCTCGGACGTGAACTTGGTCTGAAAAATCTCTACATTAAAAACGATGCGGTGAATCCGACTTTTTCGTTCAAAGACCGGGTGGTTTCTGTGGCGCTGACTCGCAGCCGCGAACTTGGATACGATGTGGTGGCGTGCGCTTCGACCGGGAATCTGGCAGGCGCGGTGGCAGCTTATGGCGCGGTGGCAAGGTTCAAGACTTTTGTGTTCATTCCGGCGGATTTGGAAATGGGCAAGATCATCGGGGCCGGGGTTTTTGACCCGATTATCGTGGGGATTGAAGGGTCGTACGATATTGTCAACCGTCTGTGCGCGGAAATTGCGGATGTGTTCCACTGGGCGTTTGTGAATGTGAATATCCGGCCGTATTATGCCGAGGGTTCCAAAACGCTGGGGTTCGAAGTGGCGGAACAGCTCGGCTGGCGCGCGCCGGACCATGTGGTGGTGCCAGTAGCATCAGGGTCTTTGTTGACCAAAGTGCATAAGGGGTTCTCGGAATTTCACAAGTTGGGGTTGATACCGGAATTCAGCACGCGTCTGCATGCGGCGCAGGCCGAGGGATGCTCGCCGGTAGTGACTGCTATTAAGGAAAAGTCGGAGATTATCAAGCCGGTGGTGCCGAAAACTATCGCAAAATCCATTGCAATCGGGAATCCGGCGGACGGGTTCTATGCGGCGGACCTGGTGCGCAAGACCGGCGGGTCGGGTGAATCCGCTACGGACACGGAAATTGTCGAGGGCATCAAACTGTTGGCCAAACATGAAGGGGTATTCACCGAAACCGCAGGAGGCACGACTGTGGCTGTGTTGAAAAAGCTGGCTGAATCTGGTAAGATAAACAAAGACGACACTGTGGTGGCTTATATCACGGGAAACGGTTTCAAAACGCAGGAGTCGGTGCAGGACGCGGTTTCGAAACCTCATATCATCCAGGCAAAACTTGCAGATTTCCGCGAGCTTTTCGACAAGCTGGTCCAGAGTAAAAAAGTGGAAAAAGTCGCTGTTCAAAACCGGAGGTAAATGAATGTCCGCAAAAGTCAGAATACCAGCCCCCTTAAGAAAATTAACCAAAGACCAGGCCGTGGTGGAATCCAACGGCCCGACGGTGGAAGACATTTTGCAGGACTTGGAAAAGAATTATCCGGGTATCCGCGAACGGATCTGCGATGAGACCGGGCAGGTAAGACGGTTCATTAATATTTTCGTCAACGGCGAGGATATCCGCTTTAAGCAGGGCACGAAAACAAAGGTGGAAACGGACGCGGAAGTGAGCATTATCCCGGCGATTGCAGGCGGTATATGAAGCAGAAGCTGGACCTTATTTTTCCGCAGGGTCTTATCAAAGAGCCAGTCATCTATGACATGAGCCGGAAAGTGCCGGTGGTGTTCAATATCCGGCGCGCGAAGGTGACGGACACTGTGGGCGAGATTGTGCTGGAACTGGAAGGCAGTGAACCTGAACTGGCAAACGCAAAAAAGTGGCTGCAGGCGCGCGGCGTTAAGGTGGAGCCGGTCACTCACGACACTTTCGAAAGTTAAGCGAGAAAAGTTTTCCCTCCTAGCAACCGCACCAGGACGCACCGTGGAGTTCTATCCGTGAATTTACAGAGATTACCTTATTTTTTGAGGCGGAGTTTTGTTTGTTTTGCGCTGATGTCGCTTTTATTTGCGCAGGTACGCGCGGAACTGATTGAATCCGGCGGAAAAATCCGGCCTGCGGCATGGTCGCTGATTGTTTTGCCGGGCAAAGACAGCACGTGGGTGCAGACTGCGGAAAAGTTTCCGTCGGCAAAAATAACCGCGGCGATTTCGCAGGAAGATATCGCGGGGCTCAAACATCTTTTACCCAACATTCAGGTGCTGATGAACGAAGGGCGCGTGGAGCCGGCTTTGCGGCTGTTCGGCGACCCTCCGATTCCCTTGATTTACGACCTTGATTTCGTTAGAATATTCTTACCGCCCGGAGTGACTCTGCCGCACGTTAAAATCAGCCGCGATTCGGACGTGCAGGAACGGGTTGCGCGGGAAAGAGCGGAACTGAAACTATTTTTAGGGAAAAATCCTGAAGGTTTTGTGCCGGGCGGCGGTTCTTTGACTATGCCGATTTGCGAACTCCTGAAAAAGCGGGGGTTTGGGTGGACTGCGGGAAACTTCCCGGACAGTGAATGGGGTGAAGGCGCGGTGCTGCGGTTGGACCTTGACGCAAGTCCGTTCACTGTGTTCAAAGTTTCGTCGCTGTCGAACCGGTTTCACCGTGCGGAAACTCAGCCGTGCGTGTGGGACAGGAATCAATCGGAACAGGTCTTTGCTGAAATCGAGCGGCTTAACGCGGCAGGGATTTTGCCGGCGCTGATTCTGGACGAATCGCGTTCGTGTGTAAAGCTGGATGATCTGCTCAGTCATTTTTTTTCGCGGGAATTGACTCCGGGAAAACCTGAGATGGAGCTGATGTCGGACACGGTGAAAGATTACGGGAAACTTACGACTGTGTCGTCTTTGCAGGTGTGGCCTTTCTCCTGGAACTGGATACGCGGACCTGAACCAGGGCTGACGTCGTGGATAGGCAGTGCGCAGAAAAATGCTGCGTGGGAATCTTATGTAAAGACCCGGTTGGATGTGGACCGGTACAAGAATTCGGGGTCAGCTGATTTGGCTGTGCTGGACCAGGCGATGACGGAAATTTTCGGCGCGCAGTCGGCTCATTTTTTTGAAATGATGGAAAAGCCGGGTCAGGAATTTGTTTACAGACAAAAGCTTGCCCGCGTGAACAAATGGATCGGCAAGGCGGACACTTACTCGGTGAGGACTTCCAGTCTGTCTGCGGAAAACGATGCGGCTGATGAAAATGTCAGTGCGCCTGAAAACAGCAGAGCAGAGGCACGGGCGCCGGTTCGGCAGGAAAAACAGGCGGCGGCGGACAGAACAGCGCGGAAAATTGCGGCGGAATGGGTCGCGTCCGGTGTGAACGGCGCGGATGTGCGGAGCGGGTCCCAGACGGTAATCACACGGTTTGAAGTGCATGAATCAAGCGACGGGTCGAACGAGGACTGGGCTTACTTTCTGGTCGGGCTGAACGCGAAGTATGTGTCCACGGGTTTTGCGGAACTCTATATGGACATCAATCACCGGCCGGGAGCAGGGTCTGCAACGTTGATTACTCAGCGGAATGCTCTGCTGGATGACGCGGACGGATGGGAATTTGCGCTCACGGCACGGAAACTGGCCGGCGCGTCGTGGAGTTATCAGGTGACGCGGAGCAATGACATGAAACTGATTTACCGGGGAGCTGCAACAGGAACGGGTAAGAACAGGGTGGGGGTTGAGTTCCGCGTGCCGCGCGCTTTGCTGGGCAAAGATTTGTCGAGGTGGGGATATCTTGTGCTGGTATCGGACAAGGAGTCCGGGACTGTGCAGGATTTGATAGCGGCGGAAGCAGGCCGGGATGCGGCGCTGGGGCAGCTGCGGGACGCGGGCACAGGTTTGGTGAAAACAGAACCGGTTCCGCTCATGATGTGGCGGCCGGCGCATTGAGGAAATAAGGTTATGGAAGAAGACAAGACCAGGAGGATAGAGACTTTGTTGAAACGCACCGCGCTGTTCAGCGGTATTTTCCTTTTTGTTGTGTGGGGGTTTTCCAACGACTGGTTTTCGTTGCGGCTGAACCCGATTTCGTTTTCCAGCGAAGCGTCGGAACAGAAGGCCATCGCTGTGCCGCCGTCTGTGCTGAATCTGCAGGAATCGTTTGCGCAGGTGGCGGAATCTTTGAAGCCGGCGGTGGTCAACATTTCCACTGTCCACATTGAGAAGTATCCGGAAAATCCGTACGATTTTTATTTTTGGGATCCGGAAGATCTGTTCGAGCATTTTTTCAATCCGCAGATGGAACCGCGCGGCGGCGGGCCCCGCCGGAAACAAGAAGCGCCCAGACAGAGGGAATTTCAGCGGCGTATTCCGGGGACAGGGTCGGGCGTGATTATTGACGCGGACGGATATATTTTGACAAATGAACATGTGGTGAGCGGCGCAGATGAAATCAAAGTGACTCTGCCCGGCAATCCTGACAAGAAGGTGGACGGCAAGGTCATCGGGCGAGACGAACGCACGGATCTGGCTGTGGTGAAAATCAAGACGAGTCAGAAACTGCCGTACGCACGGCTGGGAGATTCGGACAAACTGCGGGTGGGCGACTGGGCCATTGCCATCGGCAGTCCGTTCGGATTGGAACAGACTTTGACAGTGGGCGTGATTTCAGCGTCGAGGCAGAATCTGGCCATTCAGGGACGCAATTACCGCGATTTGATTCAGACGGACGCGGCGATCAATCCGGGAAATTCCGGCGGGCCGCTGCTGAATATTCACGGCGAGGTCATCGGCATCAACACCGCGATTTATACGCCGAGCGGCGGGTTTGCGGGTGTGGGGTTTGCCATTCCGATTAACAGGGCCAAGGAGATTTTGCCTCAGCTTCGCGAAAAGGGGAAAGTGGTGCGCGGATGGATTGGCGTAATCCTCGAAGACAAGATTGACGATGCCAAGGCAGCGGTGTTCGGCGCGAAAGAAGGAGCGATGATCCGGAAAGTTTTGCCTGATTATCCGGCGGCTAAAGCCGGAATCAAACGCGGGGACATTATCATTGAATTTGCCGGGAAAAAGGTGGCGGGCAACCCGGATCTGCAGAGCGCGGTGTCGGAAACTGCGCCGAACAAGCGGGTGCCGGTAAAATTAATCCGCAATCATCAGGAAATGACGGTGGAACTGACTTTGACTGAAGCGCCGTCTATGGAATCTTTGAAATCAGGCGAAGATTCAAAAGAAGAGCCGGAAGAAAAGCAGGACAAATCCGCTGCGGCTACCTGGCTGGGCGCAAAGGTGAAGGAGATTTCTCCGTCGGTGCGGCAGCGGCTGGAAATTCCGGAGTCCGAGTCCGGCGTGATTGTGGATGAAGTGGGGCCCAACACACCTGCGGAACAGATGGGGTTGTCCGAGGGGGATATCATACGCGCGGTGAATCAGCAGGTAGTGACGAATCTCAAGAGTTTCGGCGAAGCAATCAAGGGCGTTAAGACGAGCAAAGGCGTGGTGTTGGATATTTTGCGCGGGAACGAATCTTTTTATTTGAGTTACATGGGGCCTGAAAAATGAGCGACAAAAAACTAAAATCAAACAGTTGCGCGGTGGTGGCGAGCGCTGAAGCGCAGACACGCGAAACTTTGCGTATTGCTCTGCAGACCGAGGGTCTTGAACCGCTGCTGTGCGGCGACGGAGCTGACGCGCTTGAAACAATTACGGACCGGGACATCACCTGTGTGCGGATGCTGGTCATTGAAACATTTTTGCCCAAGACGGACGGGTTTGACCTGGTACGGAAACTGGAAGAGTCCGGCAACGCGTTCCAGTCGCCGGTGCTGATGCTCACTGCGCGCGGTGAAGGCAAGTGGCGGGCAGGTTCCATTATCCGGCTGAGGGCTGACGATTA
>CAYHWZ010000021.1:0-14193 GCA_964359975.1 uncultured Elusimicrobia bacterium
TCTATCCATCTGAGCTATGGACGCGTCAAATTTTTTCTGGCGGAATTCTTGTCTAAATGACATTGAACCTTATTCTAGCAAAGTTTGAGCCGGATAATCAAAGGCAAATGAGCGCCGACATCCTAAAGATTGCCTGCGCCATTTCCCCGACGGATATCCGGCAGATAGCGGAGCGCCAGTGTAATCAGTATGCACCCTCCTCCGATGAAAGTGGTGACCGGCGGTATTTCCCCAAGTCGTATAGCGACCCAGAGCGGGTTGAGGAACGGTTCAATCAGCACAATCAGGGACGCTTCTTCCGAGCGGATATGTTTGAGTCCCAGATTGAAAAGCAAGTACGGCAGACCCAGCTGAAACGCGCCGAGAAAGAAAAGCAGAGTCAGGTCTCCCCTCGACAGTACCAGCGACGGGCGCGCGAACGCAAATATTATGACCGCTGCGGAAAGATTTGAAACAAACACAATGACCACCGGACTGATGTCCCGTATATTTTCCACGCAGACAATATAGAGCGCAAAAAAAACACTGCTCATCATGGCCAGGAAAATACCGTAAATGTGCATGCTCCGCGCCTGTCCGAAAAAAATGATGAGAATCCCCGCCATGCACCCGGCAAGCACCGCGTAGTCTCTCTTGTCATAGACGCGCGCGGACTTGAAAATCGCGCGGTTGAGAAGGAAAATGAACATGGGGGCAGTGTACTGCAGCACAATCGCATTCGCCGCGTAGGTCAGTTTCGTTGCGCTGACAAAGGTGAACATAATGCCGGCATAAGCCAGCGCTGCGGCAGGCAGTAACGGATTCCAGGAGAGTGTCTGCAGTTTCCCGATGAGAAAAGGAGCGAACGCCAGCGCGGCGAACAGACTGCGGCATGCCGCCACAGTGACTGCCGGCGCCTCGACAGACTTGATGCCGATACCCGCAAGACTCCAGAGAATGCCGGAAGCGAAAATCAAAGCACGCGCGCGGTTCAAGTCAGTCATGGATCAACCCGGAATTTCATTTCAATTGAAGAACAGGACAGTACAGGCCTTTAAGTTCGCGGCGCCACCAGGACCCGTCGGCGCGGCGGGTTTTCGCGTCGGTAAAATGATAGTCATAGGAAAGAGCGCGTACATATTTGGGCGGCGCGTCCGGAAACGGATTCTTAGCCATAAGCGCCGTCACATCCGGTTTTCCCTGAAGAATGCGTACCATAAAATTGACGAACCACTGATTATTACGGTAATCACCCAGCGCGGCAAACCACATCTGCCAGTCCAGACGCGGCTGATGCGGTGCAACGAATTCCGGCGCGCGCTTGAGGTCGCCCGGCTTCCACTTGAACTCATACTCGAGCCAGTTTTCGGCGTCCGCGCTCCCCGCAATCACAATCTCAGGACGGTTCACAGTCATCACGGCAAACAGACCGTACGAATTGGACAGATGATACGGCGCAATCCATTCCTGGATTTTCCACGCCGGCTCACGTCTCTCCCGGAACGTGCCGAACAATTGCGCCGCTCCCAAAACAAAAATCAAACTCCCGGCCAGCGTGAACACGGTTTTCTGCACAGACCCGATTTTGTTTTTTGCAACATTCTGCCACCGTCGGGGAGTGACAGATGTCAGCAGTGCGTCATCCAGCAGCAGCAGACACAGAGCCAACGTCAGCCAGTTGAAGAAACAGTAATTTCCCGTGACAATAATCAGCAACTGCAAAAGCACATTTCCCGCGCAGGCAAACAGCCGCAGACGTCTGGGCAGAAAAAATAAAAACGGGAGGAACAGTTCCACCGCAAACATGACTCCGACGGAAAATGTATGAAAACCGGCCGGCAGTTGATGAGCGTACCATGAGACCCGGTTTGGAATAGGCTGAGTTTCGTAATGGAATTGCAGAGCCGACATGCTGCGCCAGGTTTCGTCGCCACTCAGCAGTTTCACGCAGCCGGACTGGAACATAAGACGGAACAGAAGCCAACGAAACAGCCATAGTACAGCGCGCGGAGTTTCAGCGCCTTTGGACAGACCAGGCAATATTTTCCACGGCGCGAAAAAAATCGCCAGAAAACCCGTTTCCAACAGCAGAATGTCCCACTGAAACCAGAGAAATTCCCTGCACACCGTGATCAGTGAAAGATAAAAGAACCACGCGAGAATCAGCATCAGCGCCGGCGCAAAATCCAGCACAAGCAAAACCGAAATCCCTGCCCCGCCCCAGCACAAAAAGCGCAGGAAGGAATCGCTCACATTCAGCCAGCAGAGAGTGGGAAAAGACCAGTACCGTTCCGTGCCGATCTTTTCCCCCACCAGCTCGAGCAGATTTTTTGCAGGCAGAATACCGTCTGCGCCGACCAGCCCGATAATCTGCGTGCCGAGCGAGACGAATGCTATCGCATAAATAATGCCCATCGCGCGCAAAAAAATCCAGCGGACCATTTCATATTGCGGCCGTTCAAAATAGTCGCCCCAGAGCAGACTCGTCAGACGCGAGAACAGAGTCCTGTGCCGCGCCACCGTCGAGTAGAACCATTCGCTTACTCCTGCAAAGCCAGGCAAACGGCGGTACATCCACAGCCACCATCCCATACCGGGCGCGTAATCAAGCGTGCGGAACACCGCCTCTGCTCCGGCGAAAACCGCGCCATCTGTTTCCGCCAGTTGCACAGCGGCCTGAAACTTTTCGCGCGGAATTTGAGGGAACCGTTCTGCGGCAGTTTGGTAGGGTTCATACTCCACCTTGTCGGCGGTAAGATATTTCCACCGCGTTACCCACCGCCGGCAGAAATTGCAGTCCCCGTCAAAAATGAGCAGCGGTTTTTTTATTTTATCATTCATAAAAAGCAGTTGTGCGGTTCAAAGTTCGCTCCATTTTTCTTTTTGCTTGACGAATCACCCATTTAATTTTATCATTTCTGGGCTGATTCCTCCCTTTGGGGAAGGACGGGAGATAGGCAGAGACTTGACACTAGGACACAAGTCCTATATAATATAAAAAGGAACCCCAAACCATGAACGAACTGACTGACAAAGAAAAAAAGATATTCAACGCGCTGGCCGCCTTTATAAAGGAGAGAGGGTACACCCCATCCCAAAGGGAACTGGCCACGAAAGTAGGCCTGAAATCCCCCAACACCATTGACTATCATCTCAAACACATGGAACAAAAAGGAGTGGTTCGGTGCGCGAAAGGCCGATACCGCGCCATAGAGATAATAAAAGGTTTTTTGCCCGATCCGAACCTGCTTAAAGTCCCGGTGATGGGCACAGTCCCGGCCGGTGCGCCCAGCTTGGCAGTGGAAGACACGCAGGAACTGATCGAAGTGGACCGCTCTTTTGTGAAAGGTAAAGTGTTCGGTCTGAAAGTGAAAGGAGACAGCATGAAAGACGCGGGCATTCTGGAAGGCGATATCGTGCTGGTAAAGCCCCAGTCCACAGCCGAGCACGGCGATATTGTGGTGGCGCGGTTCCAGGACGAAACCACGGTGAAATATTTTCATAAAAGAAAACTTGGATATTATCTGGTGCCGGCCAACGAGCGTTATTCCCCCATACCGGCGTACGAGGCGCAGTTGGCGGGCAAAGTAGTCGGCGTGATGCGGAAATATAGATAAAAAGGGATGAGGGATGAGACCATGAGGGCTGAGACAAGAACAGGGAAAACAAATATGGTTTTTGTCTCATCCCTCTGCCCTCACGGTCTCATCCTTCTGCTGTATTATCATGGAAATCAATGAAGTCAACGAAAAAATCAAAGTCGGCGCAGTGTTCGACGGGAACCGCGTAGCGCCGAAATGGTTTTTTTGGGGACGACGCAAACACGATGTGAAGACCGTGGAACATGTCTGGCGGAGTAAAGAGGGCGAAGCTCCCCTGCTTTTCTTTGCCGTGACCGATGGAGCCAACGTGTTTGAACTGCGCCTCAACCAGAAAACCCTGGAATGGCGCCTGGAAAAAGTTTATATGGAGTCCTGAGGAATAGAAAATGCAGATCCGGTGCACGGTACAGATGGATCAAGTCAGCAGAAAACTGGTGCTGGTCGGTCAGGACAGCGAAACAGCCGAACACCTGGCTTTGAAACTGGCCGGGTTTGTGCTGTTTTTTAATGAGAATCCAACGGTGGCGATGAGCTTGAAAAGTCCTGCGCTGGCCGGACAGGAATTCAAACCGGACCTGCTTTGTTTGAACGAGCACGGCGAAACGGGTATCTGGATAGAGTGCGGTAATGTAGCCACTTATAAACTGGACAAACTCCTGCGCCGCAACCGCAACGCGCGGATAGTGGTTTTGAAAGGCACTCTGAACGAAGCGAACAACCTGCGCCGAGCATTGGGAAAAAACGATATTAAAAACGCGCAAAACCTTGAGATATTGTCATTCCCCGACGGACAGTTTGACTCCTGGCTTGCGGCGATGGACGAGTCCATGGAAATATTCGGAGAGTCCGCGCCCAACAGTTTTAATCTCGTAGCCAATGCCACCCCGTTCAGTTTTGAATTTGTGAAGGTGTAGTTCATTTAAATATGAACCTGAACGAAAATTTCCCCGTGTCTCCGGCAAAGATTGCGGAACTTAAAAGCCGTATCGTGCGTCTGGGCGTGGACCTTCCTCAGGTGAACGAACAGTTCGTGCGCGGGAGCGGGGCCGGCGGGCAGAAAATCAACAAGACTTCCAGTTGCGTCATGCTGAATTATGCGCCGCTGAACCTTACGGTCAAGTGCCAGGAAAGCCGTCAGCGGTCGCTCAACCGGTTCCTGGCTCTGCGTGAACTCGTGGACCGGATTGAAATGCAGGTCTCGCCCGGCACGTCCCGACGACTGGCGGAAATCGAGCGTATCCGGAAACAAAAATCCCGACGGCGTCGGAAGTTCTTTAACAAACCGGAAAATGAATGAATGTCCGTATAGGTACATCGGGGTTTTCCTTTCCGGACTGGCGCGGAACGGTTTATCCGGAATCGCTTAAAAAAGAGGACGCGCTCACTTTTTATTCGGGTGAACTGGGACTGGACTGCGTGGAAGTAAACGCATCCTATTACGCCATCATCTCGGAAAAATCGTTTGTCGGCATGGAGAAAAAAACTCCGCCGGATTTTATTTTCACAGTGCGGTCCTACCGCGGCACCACTCACGACCCTTTTGACCCGCGTCTCGGCTCAAAGAAACCGGACTTGAAAAAGGCGGAGGATGATACCCGCAGATTCGCCTCGTCTCTGCGTCCGTTGACGGAAAAGAACAAACTCGGCGCTGTGCTTCTGCAGTTTCCCCCTTTTTTCACACCGGGCGATTTTACGAAACAGTATATTCTTTCCTGCGCGGAATGGCTGAAAAATACCGCGCCCATCGTGGTCGAATTCCGCAACCATGAATGGAACCGCGAAGAACATTTTGCTTTTTTGAAATCGAACGGGTTGGGCTGCTGTGTGGTGGACGAGCCGCGCCTGGACCGGCTGATGCCGTTTGAGAACCGCGTGACTGCGGAACCGGCTTATTTCCGGTTCCACGGGCGGAACAAAAACTGGTTCAATGCCCCGGTTTCCGAACGTTACGACTATCTTTACACCGACGAAGAATTGCGGTCTTTTGTGCCGGAAATAAAAAAAGCCGCGGGAAAAGCGCAAAAAACGTATCTGTTTTTCAACAACTGTCATCGCGGATCTGCAGTCAAAAATGCCGTGAGATTGAAGGAAATGCTGGAGGGGCTGGTCTGAAATGAACTGGGAACGGATCGTGCTGCACGTGGACATGAACGCTTATTTTGCATCGGTGGAACAGAAATCAAACCCTCTTTTGCGCGGCAAACCGCTGCTGGTGGTGGCGGATTCGCGGCGCAGGTCAGTGGTGATGACTGCTTCCTACGAAGCGCGCAAGTTCGGCGTTAAGACCGGGATGAACCTGTACGAAGCCCGCAAGTATTGTCCTCACGCTGTGGTAGTGGACGGCAGTTCGGAAAAATATCTGGATTCCACTGCGCAGATTTTGAACGTGCTGGAATCTTTTTCCGACCAGGTGGAGATGACTTCCTGCGACGAGGCGTATCTGGACGTGACGCGCAGTCAGCGATGCTTCGGCGCGGACGGAGCCGGGATTGCGCAGATGGTAAAAGACAAGGTCCGCGCTGTGACCGGTCTCCCCTGTTCCGTCGGCGTGGCGTCCAACAAACTGCTTGCAAAGCTGGCCTCGGACAAACAAAAGCCCGACGGTCTTACGGTGATTGCGCCGGAGCGCGCGGATGAGATGCTGGCGCAGACACCCGTGGAGGAACTTTGCGGCGTGGGCCGTCATCTGAAGGTCAAGCTGAATATGCTGGGCATCAAAACCTGCAAAGAGATGGGAGATAAATCTCTGAGTTTCATGCAGGACCATTTCGGGTTCTGGGGTTACTGGCTCAAAAGAATGGGACAGGGAGTGGACCGTTCTCCGGTGAAAAAAATGTCGGAGAGCCAACCGGTGAAATCCGTGGGACATTCCACTACATTCCCCCGCGACACGTCCGACCCGGATATGCTGAAATCGTTTCTGATGATGTTGAGCGAAAAAGTGGCGGTCCGTCTGCGTCGCGGGCGGTATCAAGGGAGCACCGTTTCATTGACGGTACGGTACAAGGATTTCACCACGTTCTCGCGTCAGACGCGGCGGAGCGGGCCGACGTCGGACGGGTGGGAGATTTACTGCTGCGCATGGCAGATCATGGGCAGGGTCGGTGAACTGGTCCAGCCGGTGCGTTTGTTGGGTGTGAGTGTTTCAGATTTGGAGCCGGACGCCTGTCAGGAATTTCTGTTCGAGGCCATGTCGCGACGCAGACGGATTGCGGAAATCAATGACAGTATCAATAAAAAGTTCGGCGCGTTCACTCTGCGTCCTGCACGCACGCTCTTTGCGGAACAGTCCGGCGTACTTTCTCCGCCCATCCCGCCGTTCATGCATAAGATTTAGTGACAGTCCTGCTAAAATCGTGTACAATATAACCAGCTGAAAAAAGCAAACTGCGAGAGAATCGCAGGACGCAAAGCTGCGGGTCCTTTGGGGGAAGGGCGGACAGCCGGGCTGCCAGAACTTTACAGGCGGACCGGTATTTTTTTGCCTGTTCCGCCAAAAGGAGACCCGCGATGACTTCCCCCAAGACCCTCCTGATGTCGCTGTTTGCTGCCTGTATTATCGCTGTGCCTGCATTGTCATCGGAACTTCATCTTATGCTGAGCTGGAACTTGAACGGTACCTCAAATGTGGGTGAACACACTATTTATCTTAATACCCCCACTCTGGGTGTGCTCACCATCACACAGGCAAATCAAATCACAGGCACTTGGACAAAGACTCACAACCCTCCAGAGACCTTAAAGGAATTTATCCGCTGGTACAATGTTCCGCTGGGCGAATATGTACTGTACGTTGCCTATAATGGCGATGCCGGCGGCAGAGCGGCGTGCGTGTTCAGAGGTTATGCACTGCTGGGCGATACGGCGCAGCTGGTTTTTTACAGGAATATCACTTACGGAACTTTCTTCGAAATCGGCAGGTTTACGGTGAGCGCAGGCGCGGGTCTTTCGGATCCTTCGTCAATTTCAGATCTGGCGCTGGGTTATCCGTGGAACCGGTTCAGAGTCCCAGGACTTTTTTAAGCGCGTCGAGCGTCGGAGGCACAGTGACGGGTTTTTCGATGGTACTGATAGCGCGTTCCGGGTCTTTAAGTCCGTGACCGGTGAGTATACAGACAATCCTCAGTTTTACAATGCGTTTGTCCAGCTTTTTTTGAGACAGATATTTTTTGAGTCCGGCAATACTTGCGGCAGACGCGGGCTCGCAGAAAATTCCTTCCATGCTGGCCGTCATTTTGTACGCGTCCAGAATCTCATCGTCGGTGACAGAATCAATCACGCCGCCGGACTCATCTCGGGCGGCCTCTGCGCGTTTCCACGAGGCCGGGTTGCCGATACGGATGGCAGTGGCTATGGTTTCGGGTTTTGAAATGGGTTTACCTTTCACAATGGGCGCGGCTCCTTCGGCCTGGAACCCCATCATTTTCGGCAGGTTGATGCACTTACCGCGGTCGCAGTACTCTTTGTAACCTTTCCAATATGCCGTAATGTTGCCTGCGTTGCCCACGGGCATGAACTGATAGTCGGGCGCATCGCCAAGTTCGTCCACTATTTCAAACGCTCCGGTTTTTTGTCCTTCGATCCGGAATTCGTTCAGCGAATTGACCAGCGTAATCGGATATTTTGAAGTCGCCTCTTTAACCAGAGTGAGCGCCTGGTCGAAATTTCCTTCCACGGCAATGACTTTGGCCCCATGCATGAGCGCCTGCGAAAGTTTTCCGAGCGCAATATTGCCCGCCGGTATCACCACAATGCACCGGACACGCGCCGAGGCAGCGTAAGCGGCAGCAGCGGCGGACGTGTTTCCCGTCGATGCGCACATAATGGCTTGCGAACCCTGCTCCACGGCCTTGGACACGGCCATGGTCATGCCCCGGTCTTTGAACGAACCCGTTGGATTGGCTCCTTCAAACTTCAGATAAATTTCATAAGCGCCGCCGCCCAGTTCCTTAGACAGATTCTTTGCGTGGACCAGCGGTGTGCCGCCTTCAAGCAGTGTAACGACCGGCGTCTTATCGGAAACAGGCAGGAACTCCCGGTACTTTTCAATAATCCCGATATGTGACATGTGTTTTTCAGTCTTCGATTCGGATCAATACAGTCTTGGCGCGCGTGTATTTAAGACGGTTTATTTCGCTGATGGCTTTCTGCACTTGTCCTTCCTGCGCCATGTGAGTCACCAGCACAATCGGCACCCTTTTATGTATCGCCGACTGCGGCTGGTAAACAGACGCGATAGAAACTTTATGTTTGCCGAGTATTCCGGAAATTCTGGACAGCACTCCAGGCCGGTCTTCGGTCATGAACCGCAGGTAATAGCGCGACTGTATGCGGGTGTGACTGCGGATTTTTAATTTTTTGTTGTCGTAGGTGACGTAGGGCAATTTACCGTCGGTCCCCTGCACCACGTGACGCGCCAGAAAAATCAAATCCGACGCCACTGCCGATGCCGCGGCCATCTGTCCTGCACCTTTCCCGTAAAACATAACATCGTCCGACGCGTTGCCGGTAATGGAAATGGCATTGTACTCATCTTTGACCGACAGGAACGGATGGTTCTCGTTCAAAAATGCCGGATGCACGCGCACTTCCACTTCGCCGTTTGTTTCTTTCGCAATGCCGAGCAGTTTCAGTCCGTAGCCGAACTCTTTGCGAGCCATCTGCAGATCGAGCAGGTCAAGATTCGAAATTCCCTCGGTATAAACATCCGAGATTTTTGTCCATCCTCCGAACGCAATAGACGACAGCACCGCCAGTTTGTGCGCTGAATCAATGCCTTCAATATCAAAAGTGGGGTCAGCTTCGGCAAATCCTGAACTCTGCGCCTGTTTGAGCGCCTGCGCAAATGAAAGCCCGTCCTCGGTCATGCGCGTTAAAATATAATTCGTGGTGCCGTTGAGAATCCCCGCGATTTTGGAAATTTTGTTGGCTGCCAGACCTTCGTTCAGACCCTGTATCACCGGTATTCCACCGCCGACTGCGGCTTCAAAATAAATGAGCCGCGAATGACGTTCCGCAGTCTGCAGGATTTCGTCCCAGTATTTGGCGAGCACGGCTTTGTTGGCAGTGACCACATGTTTGCCCGCTTTGAGCGATTCCAGTATGATGGTCCGGGCCGGTTCGTAACCGCCGATAAGCTCGACGATGATTTGAATGGAATCGTTGCGCAGCAGTTCGCGGTAATCCTGCGTTACCTGGGACGGTTTAATGCCCAGTTCAGGTTTGGACCGGATGAACTTGTCGCAGTACGATTCAAATTTCAGTTCTGCTCCGACCCGCTCGGCAATCCGGCGCTGATTCTGTTTGATCACTTTAATGACACCGCTGCCTACGGTGCCAAGACCTATCAATCCCATCCCAACGGAACTCATGCTTTGACCTCTCTTTTTCCCTTTTTCGGAACACTGATGAATTTTTTCAGCCGCAGCAGCACATCATGGAACCTGCGGTCATGCGTGACCAGTGCCATGCGGATGTATCCCTCGCCATAAGGTCCGAACCCGATTCCTGGCGACACTGCTATACCGGTATCCTTGATGAGTTTTTCCGCAAAAAGAAGCGAACCCATTTTTTTGAATTGTTTTGGTATTTCCGCCCACAGATACATGGTGGCTTTGGGTTTCGGCACGTGCCAACCCATCCGCTCAAATCCCGCAATCATATAATCTCTGCGTTTTTGATAGGTGAGCACAGTCTGGCGTACGCAGTCCTGCGGCGATTTCAGCGCCCAGATGGCCGCGAGCTGGATGAACGTCGGCACACCGTAATCCAGGAACGATTTCAATTTTTCCAGCGGCGCAATGAGTTTTTCACCGCCCACGGCAAACCCTGTTCGCCATCCGGCCATATTGTATGTTTTCGAGAACGAAAAAAATTCAATCCCCACATCTTTTGCGCCCGGCACCTGCATGAACGACGGCGCTTCGTATCCGTCGAAAGTGATTTCCGAGTAGGCATTATCGTGCACGACCACAATGTTGTACTTCTTTGCAAAAGCCACGACTTCTTTAAAAAACTGCAGGTCGTCCACTACCGCGGCTGTGGGGTTGTTGGGGTAATTGATGATAAGCAGACGCGCTTTACGCGCGATTTTTTCCGGAATGGCGGCCAGGTCCGGCAGGAAATTGTTTTCCGGTTTAAGCGGCACATAATGCACTTTACCGCCGGCCAGATACACGCCGTTGAAATGCACCGGATACCCCGGATTACCGACGAGAGCAATGTCGCCCGGGTTGAGCAATGCCATGCACAGATGCGCAATACCTTCCTTGGACCCGATCAGCGCCAGCACTTCCTTGTCAGGATTGATGGAAACGCCAAACCGTTTGTCGAACCATTCGGACACTGCGGAGCGGAACTTGGGCATTCCCTTTGCCTGCGGGTAACGGTGCGTGCGCGGATGGTCCCGCACAGTTTCGCAAAGACGGTCCACAATGTGCGGAGGCGTGGGCAGGTCCGGGTTACCCATGCCGAGGTCAATAACATCGAGTTTTTTCTGGTACGCTTCCATTTTCAGCGCATTGATCCTTGCCAGAAAATAGGGCGGGAGTTTCTGAAGTTTTTTGGAAAATTCTACCATCATTAAATCAGTCCGTCCGAAACGGCCTTTTCCCGTTCCACCCATTCCGGCAGACGCTTGGCGAATTCTTTACAGAGGATGCCGATTCCGGCGCAGGCAAGGCCGTAGGCGATTTCAAATCCGCTCCATCTCAGCCACTGTTCCTGGGTGACAAATTCCCATTTCGCAGGTGAATAAAAATTCGCTTCAGGTTCACCGAAAAACGAGTGGTAAAATCCCAGGAACACTATCAGCGCGCCCCATACCGTGAATATCCGGCCGGCGATTTCCACAAGGCCGCGGATTTTTATTTTTTCTTTTGATGGGGACGGGTCAGTTGAGGTTTCCATTGTTCACCAATACTTTTTTTGTGCGCTGACGGAACGACAAACTGGGTTTGAATGAAATCTTGTTGCCCTGCGGGAGCTGGATGGCTTCGCCGGTCTGAAGGTTGCGGGCGGGTTTGGCTTTACGCGATTTCAGACGGAAAGTGCCCAGTCCGGACAGAGTGACTTTCTCGCCATTTTCAATGGACCGCGCTATGGTTTTTATCAAAGAATGTATCACTCGGTTCGCAGTCCGGGCATTGACGCCGGAAGATTGCGACACCTGGGCGAGGATATCTATTTTCCTCACGACGCAAAACCGTTGATGTATGGGAGTCTGTCCGCAGTTGCGCGGATCTGTTTCTCGACGGAAATCAGTTCCCCCGTTGTGTCCCATGTGCCGCTGATGAGCGCGTTCCGCACCTGGTCGGACTGATTTACGGGCAGTGTGAATGCCCCGCAATCCAGCGTCCGCTTTTCCAGGTCGAGTGTGAGTTCCTGTCCGGGTTTTTCCTGCGCAAGCGCCATCAGTTTTGCAATATCGTCTGCAGATGCGGTGACAATGGGCAGCCCGATAGCCGTGCAGTTGTCCGCGAAGATTTCCGCGAACGATTCCCCGACTATCGCTTTGACGCCGAACCGTTTAATGGATTGCGGCGCATGTTCTCTGGATGAGCCGCATCCGAAGTTCCGGTTCACAATCAAAATCGAAGCGCCTTTATGCTTGGGGTCGTCGAGCGGGTGGCCTTTGAGGTTACCGTTCGCGTCAAAGCGCACATCGTAAAACGCGTACTGGCCAAGTTCGTCGAAAGTGACGCATTTGAGGTAGCGGGCCGGGATGATGCGGTCCGTGTCAATATCGTTGCCCGGCACAGGCAGTCCGCGTCCGGCAACCCTGATAATTTTGCTCGTATCTGTGTTCATTTCAAATATTGCCGCACGTCTGCGACTTGACCTTCAATAGCTGCGGCTGCCACCATTCCCGGACTCATCAGCAAAGTTCTGCCCGTCGGACTTCCCTGCCGGCCTTTAAAATTGCGGTTCGATGACGATGCGCAGATTTCACTGCCGGAAAGTTTGTCCGGGTTCATTGCCAGACACATGGAACATCCGGCCTTGCGCCACTCAAATCCTGCTTCATTGAAAATCCGGTCTAGTCCTTCCTTTTCCGCGGCCTGAGCCACTTGCTGTGAACCAGGCACCACAATCGCCCGGACATTTTTGGACACATGCTGCCCTTTTGCGACGCGCGCGGCTTCGCGCAAATCCGACATCCGTCCGTTGGTGCACGACCCGATGAACGCCACATTCACCTGTGTGCCTTTGATGGGTTTGCCCGGCTCAAATGAAGTGAACTTGTACGCTTCGTCGAGAGTTTCACGTTCATTCGGCGCGGCTTCGTTCAAAGTCGGAAACTTTTCGCTCACACCCACCGCTTGACCGGGATTAATACCCCACGCGATGGTCGGTTCAATAGCATTGCCGTCAATGGATACGCGGTCGTTATAACCGCATCCCTTGTCCGACGTCGTGCTCTGCCACCATCGGACCGCTTTATCAAAATCAGCGTCTTTCGGAGCGTACTGACGGCCTTTTACATAATCAAAGGTGGTTTGGTCCGGGTTCACATACCCGATGCGTGCGCCGCCCTCGATGGACATGTTGCAGAGAGTCAGCCGTTCCTCCATGGTCATACGGTCAATGATTTCGCCGCCGTACTCATAGCAGTGTCCGATTCCCCCGTTCACGCCGAGTTTGCGGATGATGGTGAGAATCACATCTTTGGCATACACACCTTTGGAAAGTTTACCGTGCACATCAATGCGGCGCAGTTTTGGTTTTGACAGAGGCAGAGTCTGCGTGGCGAGCAGGTCGCGTATCTGCGTAGTCCCCACTCCGAACGCCAGCGAGCCGAACGCTCCGTGCGTGGACGTATGACTGTCTCCGCAGGCAATGGTCATACCGGGCTGAGTCAGACCCATTTCCGGTCCGACCACGTGCACAATACCCTGCTGACCCGAATCAAATCCAAAAAAACGGATACCGGACGCGCTCACGCTTTTTTCCAGCGCTGCCATCATTTCTTCGGCGAGCGAATCCTTGAACGGACGCGCCTGATTTTCCGTCGGGACAATATGGTCCACCGTGGCGTACGTGCGCGACGGGTAGAGCACTTTGAGCCCCCGCTCTTTGATCATGGAAAACGCCTGCGGGCTGGTCACTTCATGAATGAGGTGCAGTCCGATAAATATCTGGTCTTTGCCGCCCGGGAGCGTCCGCACTTTGTGGAGTTCCCAGACTTTGTCAAGGAGAGAAGCCGGCATCAGATTTTTCTAAAGAGGAGCGCTTTTTTGACTTCGCCGATGGCGCGCGTTACATCTATCTCGCGAGGGCATGCTTCCGTGCAGTTGAATACGGTCCGGCACCGCCACACGCCTTCACGTTCGCCGAGCAATGAGAGCCGTTCGTCCCCGCCTGTGTCGCGCGAATCAAAAATAAATCTGTGCGCCTGGACAATGGCCGCAGGTCCCACATATTCCGGATCCGACCAGAACGACGGGCACGATGTGGTGCAGCATGCGCAGAGGATACATTTGGTAGTGTCTTCAAACCGGTCGCGCTGTTTGGGTGACTGTGTCCGCTCTTTTTCCGGCGCGGTTTCTTCATTAATAAGAAAAGGTTTGACCGAGCGGTACTTTTCAAAAAAAGCGTCCATGTCCACTACCAA
>CAYHWZ010000022.1:0-14055 GCA_964359975.1 uncultured Elusimicrobia bacterium
CGGGTCGCCGATGGCAATGGCGGATTTGAAAGCCGGTGAAACGGCGCTGGATTTGGGGTCGGGCGCGGGGATTGACTGTTTTATTGCGGCGAAAAAGGTGGGCGCGGGCGGGAAGGTTATCGGAGTGGATATGACGGACCAGATGCTGGAGGTGGCGAACCGGTGCAAGGGGGATGTGGCGCGGAATCTGGGGTTTGATGTGGTGGAGTTCCGGCGGGGGTTCCTTGAAAATATTCCGGCGGAGGCAGGGTCAGTGGATTTGGTGACGTCGAACTGCGTGGTGAATCTTTCGCCGGACAAGAAGAAGGTTTTTGCCGAGGTGTGGCGGATTCTTAAAGATAACGGGCGGTTTGTGATTGCGGATATTGTGGCGGACAGGAGTGTGCCGGTTGCGATGCAGGCGCATGAAGATTTGTGGGGCGAGTGTATTTCGGGTTCTTTAAGCGAAGAGGAGTTTGTGGGTCAGTTGGAACGGGCGGGTTTTTTCGGGATTGCTCTGCTTAAAAAAAGTTTTTGGAAAGAGGTGGAAGGGGTGCGGTTTTATTCGCTGACTGTGCGCGTGTTCAAGTTTGAGAAGAAGGCGGGGTGCAGTTTCATTGGACAGAGCGCGGTTTATCTGGGGCCGCTGAAGGCGGGGATGGATGAGGAAGGGCATGTTTTCCCCCGCGGCGAGTCGGTGGAGGTTTGTACGGATACGGCGGAGAAACTTAAAGGTGCGGCGTACCGGGTGATGTTTGCGGTGACGGAAGCTAAGGCGGATGCTTTGTTTAAGATTGCGGCGGAGTCTGAGAAGTCCGGCGGAGATTGCGGGCCGGGATGTTGTTAGTGGGGGATGAGAAATGCTGAATTGCAATGCGTTGCGGTGGGATGACTATTTTCACCCCCACCTGGCCCGTGCCCGCCTGTGGCGGGTCCCCCGTTCCGCCTCTTCGGCGGACAGGCAAGGGGGAGGAATGAGATGAGCGCTACTACTCAGGATACTTCGTTTCGGGCGCCGGAACCGGCGGTGAAAATTCCGCAGCAACTTAACTTGACCGGGCCTACCAGTCAGTCTTTGCGCAAGGTGCACTCGTTTGTGCTGCGTTATGATTTCGGCAAGAAAGAGGTGCCGGATGGGGCGGTGGAATCTGCGGGGCTCAATCTCCTTATATTAATTGATGCGACGATACGGGATAGGGGCAACGTGGGGCGGTGGAGTTTTCTGCATCATCTTTATTCAGGCGACTTTTTTAATCTGACTTCGTTTTTGCTGAGCGAGATATCCGGTCTTGGGCGGAAGGATTGGCGCGAAGGGTGGGATTATCTTGAATCGCTGAAACGGTCGTCGGACAGCGCAAAGTCGCGCGGGAATTTTGACGAGATGGAAAAGATTCATGACACGCTTTTGGAATTTGTGCGGAGTGTGCAGGAACAGCTTGTTTGGAGAAACGATGCTACGCTGGCATCGGCGCTGAAATCCGCAGCGCGCGGGTTTGTGAAAAAGCAGAACGGGAATGTGCAGATTTTGGCGGCGAGTATGGACTGGTTCCTCGAAGAGTGGGGACGGGACACTTTTATTTCTTTGCCGGGTCTTCTTTTGGCGACGGAACATTTCAAAGAGGCGAAGAGTAATATTTTGCAGTTTGCGAAACATGAGCGGGGCGGGCTGATTCCGAACAGGATTCCGGATGCGGCAAAACCTGAGACGGCTGAATATAATACGGTGGACGGTCCGCTATGGTTTGCGAATGCGGTGCGGAAATATGCGGAGTATACGGAGGACTGGTCTTTTGTCGGGGAGATGATGCCGGTCTTGAGAAAAATATTTGCCGCGTACCGCGACGGCGCGGAATATGTGCGCAACAAAAAGAGTATGCGGATTTATATGGACGCGGACGGGCTGATTGTGTGTCCTGCGCAGTCTACGTGGATGGATGCGGACCCCGACGGTAAAGGGCGGCCGGTGACTCCGCGCAACGGGAAATGTGTGGAGATAAATGCGCTGTGGTATTCGGGTCTGAAATTCATGGCGCTGGCGGAATTTAAGACGGGCACGGCGGAACGGGCAGGCAACTGGACGGCGCTTTCTCAGCAGACGAAGGATTCTTTTAACGATAAATTTTGGAACGAGCAGGGGCAGTGTCTGTTTGATGTGGTGGAAGGAGACCCGCACCGCGCGGCTGTGAGGCCGAATATGGTGCTGGCAGTGAGTCATGGCGAGGATTTAATTTCTCCGGAAAGGCAGATTGCGGTGGTGAAAGCGGCGAGGGAGAAACTGTTGACGCCTTTTGGGTTGCGCACGCTGTCGCCGCAGGATTCGCGGTATAAGGGTTTGTATTTCACGGAAAAGCCGGCGGCGGAAAAGGATTTGGCGTATCATCAGGGCACGGTGTGGCCGTGGCTGATGGGTCCGTATGTCAGCGCGCTGGTGCGTGCACGTCAGTATGAAGAGCGGAGCGCGGAACAGATCCAGAGTGAGGTGCGGAGGATTGTTACGCCGCTGTGCGAATATTTGTTGACGAGCGCGGCGAAATCTTTGCCGGAAGTTTTTGACGGGGACGCGCCGCACCGGGCCGGCGGGACGCGGTCACAGGCGTGGAGTGTGGCGGAACTGGTGCGCGTAACGGCGGAGCATCTGCATTTTGAGTTTTGAGTTCAAGGGCTTTGACTGTAACCTCCCCTTGCCCCTCCTTCTAAAGGAGGGGATTGTTTTTTTGCTGGTCTGTGCTGTGTTGTGCGGCGACGCTTTGGCGCATCCTCTCCTTAATAAAAAGGCACCGGAAATCAAGAGTTCATCATGGATAAACACGCAGCCGGTTTCTCTGGAAAATCTCAGAGGGAAAGTGACGCTGGTGGAGTTCTGGACTTTCGGATGTTACAACTGCAGGAATGTGGAACCGTTCATAAAAAAATGGCACGAGGTTTACAGTTCGTCGGGGCTGGTGGTGCTGGGTGTGCATTCGCCGGAATTCGGCTGGGAACGGGACTTGGCGCGCGTGCAGAAATATGTGCGCGAAAAAGGAATCCGCCATGCGGTACTGCTGGACAATGATTTTGAAAATTGGAACCGGTACAGGAATCAGTATTGGCCCGCAGTTTATCTGGTGGATAAGCGCGGGATGATTCGGTATTTTCATGCGGGTGAAGGGGAGTATGAGAGGACGGAAGGAATGATAAGGAAACTGTTGGGGGAACGGTAGGAGAAAGCAGGACGAATTTCGAGAGGATATGACTGTGTCCGAGGGACAAGTCACAGTTAATTATTAAGAAGTCTCTTATTATTTTTGCAGCAGGCGTAATCTTTCAGTGATCAGAGATTTCATTTGTTGTTTTCTTCCCGCGCTCAACTCTGACTTATCCACAAAATCAATAATCTCATCTTCTCTTGAGAGGTATTTTTGACAGGTTCTTTCCGCGGCTTTTGGCGCAATTTTCAGATGATTTGCCAGAACGACAAAGTCCCTCAGCGTCAGCTTGTTTTTCTTTCCGTTTAGAGTGAGCGCGGTTTCGTCTTCCTCCGGTATATACATTTTTGAGCAAACCATGTCATAGCATGGAGAGAGCGACCATGTCCCGTCGGATTCGTTCAAAAGAGACCAGTTTTTGAGGTGCATGTCGCCATTGCCGATAAGATAACAAAAGAGAACTCTTTCAAAGAACTCAAGAAGGTCCAGGCCTGTATTTTTAACGTGCCTTTCTATTGCCTTTCCCACCTTTTCGAGGGAGGAACTATATTTCTCTTCTGAGGGGACCGCCAGAATCTGCGCCATATTTTCTTTGTGAATCTTTTCACCTCTTGCTCCCCGGTCAAACCGCTTTACGATGTAACAAAGATTTCCGTCCTTCATGGGAAATAAACCGTGCGCCGGCATTTTCAGACCGGACATGCGGGCAAGGTTCATGCAAAGATTTTCGTTCTGAGGCAGTTCCGGAAATGATTGCGGTTCCGGTTTTAAGAGATAGGTACCGCCGACATCTGATGACTGTACCTGCCGTATTTGTTTATCCAGTTTTACCGAAAGTTTCATCTGCACACCCGATATCGACATTCGCGCGCCTGTTTCTATGATCTTGGCAGGCAAGTCAGCGACTGAAAATGGAATCTCCGGAACCCAATCCGCGTCAAAAAGCTGTCTTAAACACCTGGTATGATATTTTCCGGGAGTTTCTAATTCAATGTGACAGCAAAGACAGTTCGCCATTTTATTCTTTCGCCGGCTGAATGCTCACTGCGCCAACAGGGTCTCCAGCATTATGAAGCAGAAGTGAAAATTTGTCGCTCTTGTCAATTTTTGACACCTTTGTGACGATTTCCAGCAGCCATCCTTCCGGGAGAAGATTTTCAAAAAAGGGAAAAAGATCTTTGGCTTGGTAGGGTTCAAATCTCAACGGCAGAGAAAAGCTTACTGGTTTGGCATCGGGTTGACTCAGATAGATGTCATCATACGTAAAGATATACCCATGTTTTGTTTTCTCCAATATCCCGGCCATCCTGTCTTTATAGAAAATATGCGCTTTCCGTACCGAAGCACGAGGGTACTTTGCCGCCTGAGTGTTCTCATTCATCTTATCTTTGCAAGTCCATGGGGCCAAGATGTGCGCCAAAAAGACGGAGGACCTTGTTCACGGCATCCAGTCTTACAGTTTCTTTACCTCTTTCAAGTTCTCTCACGAATCGAAGACCAACCCCGGCTTTGTAGGCAAGGTCATGCTGGGTTAATCCCAGTTTTTTTCTCTCTGTTTTCACATATTGACTGATAATGTTATAGGACATTGTTATACCTTTTCGGGTATAGCGGCATACAAATAACCAACTTAAACGGATTTCCCAGTTGAAAGTGCATTAATTGTTTAAATTATACCCTAAAGGGTATCCTGTGTCAATGGTGCGGGTTCACTTGCCTAAACCTAACCCGAATACTTCAGCGGGCAAATCCTCGGACAAGAAAGGATGGATGTGATGTCGCGTTTTTTCAGTATTCTTTGTTGAACGGTTTTACTATTTGGGGGTGCGTCCCGGTGGGTATACTGCTGTGGATAATCAAGACTACTTGACAGTATTTGACCGCAACTTTTCACTGTCAAATTTGTGTCAAAAATACAGCACCCCATAAATCCCCAACAGTGCCATATTTATTCTTAACTTATTTAATATCTACATCTTCAGTCTTTGTATTATATATAACCGTTTTGCCTTTTATAGATAGATCTAATCCATTAGAACCAGTATCTATGCAATGATTTTTAACTTTAGAGAAATAGTCATCGTCCCCTAAGTTGTAAAAGTTATTTTTGATAATATGGTTAGTGAACTTCATGAAGTCTTCTGCGGAATAATTTTGCCATTTCATTTCCCCATTGCCAATATAATAACCCACTGACACTGAAAAGGTATTGCCTGCGACATTTCTCTTGAAACCCACACCGGAATCGCTTAGGAAATCAATTTCCAAACCTTTATGCTTTGATTTAATTTCATCAAATCTTTCTACAGCTATTTTAGAATTAGTTTCAAAACTAACAGGGTCGAATTTGCATGATATGATCTTGTTGTTTACGGACAGTTCCATTCTGATTTTAATTACATATTCTTTTACATTATAATCGCCGCTTACACCAAACCTTATTGTTTTATCAGGATGATTAGATAACATATGTCCCATATGTTGCCCATATGAAGAATAGATGTTGATATTTGTCATTTTTTTTATGAGGGCGACATACTTACTATTCAAGGGGGTCTGCTCTAATATTTCTAAATAATTGGATTCATTTATTGGAGGTATATTCTTTTTAGACACCTCTATCTTCTTATTTGTGATTTTTCCGCTCTCTAGCTCAAAAGCGATTTTTCTGCCATATCGTGTTACTGCCAAAAAGTACTTATCATTTATTTCTAAAGAAGCTTCTTTAAGCCATTGATAGCCGGACTTACTTTGAGATATTTTTGCCCCTTTTCTTAAACCTTCTAAATCACCCAATAACTCTTCCAAGGCGTATTTCGAGACTAAAACACCTTCACTATAAATTATTACGGCATAACTATCTTTTTGTGTACCATACCATTTATCAAGTGTAATGCAATATTTTCCATCATTAGTTAAGAAAACCTTGGTGGGTGTTTGTATTAATGCCCCTTTCCAGAACAGCGAACATTTCTCATCATCCCTTTTGAAAACCTCTAGCCCATCTTCTTCCATAAATACTTCATATTTCCCATTTGATGAAAGATAAGATCTACTACCAAACGAGCCCCATTTATCTGCGTAACCATTATTTGCCAAAATGAAAAACAGGATTGCAACATATATTTTTCTCATTTCGACTACTTAATCAATTTTAGGAAATATTGGCTGTCTTGGCATTTGACATTCCGACAGTGACAAAAACGTTTCATTGTTACAGTATTTTGGTGAGCATTCCCGACTGCAGATAACTTACACGATTCATCAGTGTGAATCCCATTGATTAATGCTACAACTTTCGATTGGGCATGGCAATAAATAGTTTTGTGACTAGCATAGTGGTTATGTGACTGTTTTCACCCCCACCTGACCTCCCCCGTCGGAGGGGGAGGAATTTTTTTGTGATAGAGATTAGAATCTGCCGGTGATGGAGATGCGGTGGGTGTTGCCGACTTCGCCGAAGGGCACGAATCCGTAGTCCACTTGATAGTTGAACAGGCGCAGGCCGATGCCGCCGGTGATAGCTGAGATGGTGTTCAGCGTGTTGTCGCGGTAAATGTTGCGGAACCGCCAGCCCACTCTCGGAGCCAATAATTTCAATATCCAAAATTCCGCGCCGCTGTGGATTTCAATTCCTGAATCGCGCGGCGAATACAATTCCAGCGAATAATTAAATCGGTCTTTGAACTCGGTGCCGCCCACTCCGGCGCGGAGTACCAGGGGCAGAGACTCGTTTTCTCTCACGAATTTCAGACGGGAACCGAGATTCTGCAAGGTCAGTCCGAACCGTATGCGGTGGCTGTATTTGTACAGCGCGCCGAAATCTACGGCGAATGCAGTGGCATTATATGAGTCGAGTGTTTCCTGTATGAACCGCGCGCCCATGCCGACTCCGAGTGTTTTGGTCTCGTTATCTTTGCCGCCGGAAACTACTCTACCGTATGTGAGGATGGCGGTTTTTGCTGAAACGCCGAAACTGCCTTTTTTCTCAAACCCTTCCGGGATGTCGTTCCTCAAAACTGTGCGTTCGATGCTGTTGGTGTACAGGTAAGAAAAATTGGCTGCGAATGTGCCCCACATGTGTGTGGGATGCACGTAGGACAGTCCGCTCAGACGGATATTTTCCAGGTATTCCATGTGCATGGCGGTGAACTCTTTTTGTTTGAGGAATCCGAGACCGCCGGTGTTCCAGAGCACGGCGTTGGAATCGTCGGCCACGGCTACGAACGCTTCGCCCATGGCAATGGGACGCGCGCCGGTGCCGAGTTTCAGATATTGGGCTGAGTCGGTGCCGGGACCTTTGGCGGACAGCAGAGGGATGAGGGATGAGACATGAGGGATGAGACATAAGACTAAACCTATTGAAAGGCGTCTTATTGTCTTTGACATTGTTTCATCCCTCACGGTCTCAGCTCTCATCCCTTTTCACTCACCTTACTATCACCAGTTTGCCGGTTTTTTTGTTTACGCCGCCGGCGCTGTCGTCTTTCACCATATAAATATAGAGGCCGGATGCTACGGAATCGCCGCTGTCGTTGCGTCCGTCCCAACGCCATTTGCCGCTGCGTTCGTCGAGGTTGGATTCGGTCACGCGGAACCGGCGCACGAGGTCCATGGTCAGTGTGTAGATAAATACTTCGGCGCTCTTGGTTAAATTGTCAAAGGTGATGCCGGACTGGTCGGCGAACATGCTGCCGCAGGATTCGTTGTAGGGGTAACCGTTCTGGCAGTTGTCGTCGTAGGGTACGTACGGATTCGGATATACGACGAGTTCGCTCAGGTCGTTTTTGGGTCCGCCGGGTGCGAAGAGGGCGAAAGTCGACAGATGTTTGACTTCGGCAGTGACGACAGAACTGGTTTCCGATTTCTGGTTTTTGCCTTCGCGGACGAGTTCCCAATAATTGCCCTTGGTGTTCAGGCGGTATACGCGGAGGTCTTTCATGCGGACTTCGCGGTCTGTGCCGCGGGTGATGTCAACGATACCGTCGTTGTCTTTGTCCCAGGTCGCGGGAATGGGAATGGAAATGACGAGCGGGAGTTTGGAAACTTTTTTGTCTGAACTGAAATAGCTGGTACCGCCGAGATCGGAGACTTCGTAGGAGACAACGCTGGAATCAGTGGCGTTTTCACCGACGACGTTGAGCGCGGCAAAATCTTTGGAAATGCGGCGCTGGCTGTTGGCGGCTTCGGCTGCGGCTTTTTCGACCATGGAAGCTACCGCAGTGTCGCCGGCGCTTTCACGCGCATTTTTAATAACGGCCATGGCCTGGGAAAGCTCGATGCCGCCACGCGGGATTTCGAGATTGGCGCGGAGTTCGGCTTCGGCAGAGAGAACGCCGATATCTTTGCGGCCGAGTTCAGTGGCGCCGATGGCTCCTTTTACGATACGGCGGTCTTGACGGTCTTTGGGTTTGGAATTGACATTCAGCATTTTGGGCGCGACGCCGAGTTTGCCGAACTGGATGACGACTTTGGCTTCTTTGGACCAGTCACCGTAAATGGGCACGACGGCAAAATGGTATCCGGGCGAGGTTTCGCCGAGATTGACGGTGGCAAAATTTTCTGCGGAACCGGACATGGCGGCTTCGAGCCGGCCGACCATTTTGGCTTTGCGGAGCGCGGAGAGTGTCTGGATGGGACTGGTGGCAATCCATACGTCGTAGTGGTGCGCGGCTCCGTGCGTAGAAATAGCTGTAGGTGCGACCCAGCTCATCTGGATTTCGCCGGTACGTTTTCCGTTGCGCAGTGCCAATGTGTTTGAGAAGGACACGACGGTGGAAATGTCAACCCACTTGGGTACTTCTTCGCCGACTTTGATGGCCTGGGATGCGTTGCCGGATGTGTTGCCGTTTGTATCAACTGCCTGGAACTTGTAGAAAGAGTTTGCGCTTTTCACAAACAGGCGGGCAATGGGCTGATAAAAAGCTTTGCACGGCATGAGCGGGACCAGAACCCCGTTGACTGTGCTGTACATGACTCCGTATCCGGGCGACGTGGACTCGGACACGTCCCAGAGTTTGCTGCCGGATTCGGTGGATGTGCCGAAATAAACTTTTACGTCGGGCAAACTGGGGTGAGGGATGGCGACAAAGGGGCCAGTGGATGTGACTGAGTACCAGACAAGAGCCGCGGCGCAAGATGGCGAGTTGGCATGGTCCGCGTGTAAAGCTGTCTCTGCTTTTTGGTCCATGGCAACGGATATGGCGTCGCCGCTGCCGATACCGACTTCAAATACGCCGGAACTGATGCTGATGCCTGCAATGGTGAGCGGCATACCTCTGGGTGTAGTGTCGTAGGTGGGCACGCCCCAACGGTCTTTTATTCTGATTACCCAGGGAACTGTAGTCTGGTCCACCATGGGATTGTCGCCGGAGAGGACGAATTCATGTTCTTTGGAAGCGGTTTCCTGCTGGTCGGGTTCGAGTTCTTCTCCTTTGACTGTGGAGCGTCCGTAACGGTACTGCATGCGTCTGCCTGCTATCACCGACGGCTCGATGAATGTAATAGACCAGGTGCCGTCACCGTTATAGGTGAGGGGCGCGCGGGTGAGGATGTTTTTGGCTTGCCGGTTGATTTTCACTGTGACGAACACGGAACTTGATGCGCCGGACAGGGCTTTTACGTCCACGGTCAGATAAATTTTGACCGCGACGGAAATGCCGCTTTTGACGAACACGCCGATTGGATCGGAAAATCTGGATGCTGTGGGCGGGTCGTATGCGTCGAGTGTGCGCAATACATAGTAGTAAGTGGCTTCCGAATCAAGAGCATCGTTGTCGTTGAATTCCAGAGGGTCCGAGGAGAGCACGCTGGTCTTGAGCGAGTAGGTCGCGGTGGAAGTGTTGGCGTCAGTGGACGATGTGCTGCGCCAGATCTGGTTGAGACTCAGGTCTTTGATGGAAAGTCCGGACACGGTACTGAATGTGCCGGATGTTGAGCTCGACCGTTTGGTGCTGAATGTCGGCGCGGACCACTGCACGGTGACAGTGAACTGGTTGGTGGATGTTTCCGTAAAGAACCCGGTGACGGATTGCGGAGGCGGCGCGTCGTATCCGAAGTTGTCGTTGACAACAAGCGACGGGCTGGTGTCCGCAGGATCAAAGTTCGGTATGGAAACGGAACGGGTACGGGTGGTCTGCTCGATGAAGTAGTACGGATTTTCATACGTGAGGTAATTGTATTCGTACTCGTTGCCTTCGAGGAGCGGGTCGGGTGTACCGTCGTTGTCAAAGTCCACGCTGGTGGATATTTTGACGTACCAGTTTCCCCCGCCGGGAGTGCTGATGTAGACCATGCTGATACCGCTGGATACGGTAAGTCCCCATCCGCCGGACGGTTTCAGGACTTTCTGCACTGAAGTCCAGTTGCCGGTCTCGATAGCCGGTGTGCCCAGGGATTTGGTTTCCGTGTATGCAAAAGATGCAAGATGCAGAATACAGAATAGGGAAAGACCTGCATGTACCGTACGGGACAAAAGAGTGGTCAAGAGACTAAGAACTGATAGCCTCCGCCCAAACCCGCAAGTCGCCTGTAAGGGTTTTGTCTCATCCCTCACGGTCTCATCCCTCATCCCTGATACTATGTTCATCCGCCTATCACCTCGTCCGGCGCTTTGCTCTGGTCTGTTTGTTCTCTGTCTTGCGGCAGAGGGTCGGAGGTTTCCAACTGGTTGAGGAGTTCATTTTCCTCTTCGTCGGGCGGGATATAGACCTGGATGATGCGTCCTTTGAGTTTGCCCCGGTAAAAGCGGGCATCCTGTTTTTGCGGAGTCATCCAGACGATATAATCTTTGCGCTCGACTTTTTCCCACTCGATGTTCTGCACTTTGAAGAGCACTTCCACGGGACGTCCGGTTTTTCCTTTGACCTGATAGTTCTGGCCTTTGGACGGGACGCCGCTGGTGAGGTTCGGTATTGCCATCATGCCGGGCTGTCCGCTGTACGCGTCTGACGATACGATGATGTAAAAGTACGTGACACCTGTCGTCAGACCGCTGTCGGTCCACTCGAATGTGGCATTGGCCGTGGCTGTGCTGCCTGCTCTGAACCCGACATCCGCGTATCCAATCTCGATGTCGGTGGAACGGAACACTCTGAATCCTCCGCCGATCAATACGTCCGCGGCGCGGATGGACCCTCCGTCGTAACCCCAGCTTGTGTCCGGTTCGTCCCACTTGAGACGCACTGCGCTCTGTCCGGGAAACGCGCGCACATTGCGAGGCGGGTTGGGCGCGTCTCCGAAGTTGTTGAGCACATAGACCGTAGTTCCATCTTCCACATCCGGCATCTGCAGGATGCGTCTGCCGTCGCCATTGCTTGTGGATCCGGTGTAAGCCGTGGCCCCGCCGCTAAGCTGTTGAGTGGCGGATGTGGACACAATGATGTTGCCCTTCTTGCTGCCGGTAATGGTATCGTAGTAGGTCTGGCCTCCGGTCTGGGCGAAGAAGATGTAGTTGTACTCCGCGTTGGGCTGGAGATTGACGGTGAGCGAGTATGTGCCGTCGCCGTCTGCCACCATGTCTGCCGCGCGCTGGCCAAGCTGTGCCAGAGTGACGTCCCCGCGCGTAACGGTTGTGCCGTTTGTCAGACGGTCGCTTTCCCACGCTTCAACCTGGGTGCCTTGCTGGATGGAGAGTTTTTTCGTCACGCTGCCCCAACTACCGGCATGAACAAGAGAACCCCATGTCCCGGAAAGGAACACGGTCAGCAGGCAGAGGAAAGTCCGCAGACCAGGCAGATGCGCGTGGCGCATTTCTGTCTTGTCAGGGACTTTCCTCCTTGCTGGTTTCAGTTCTTCATTCATTAGGCACACCTTTGTTCCCAGTGCTTGGGAGTGATTGTCCGGCAAAGACTTCGTTGTCTTTGCTGACGGATCATTCGTCTCATCTTCATCGCATTCCCGCGGCTATGACTGAGTTCCCGTGAACTCTGCGGGTTGGGGGGAGCCCTTCCCCTGCAAGGCGGCTCCGCCCCAACCATTCAGAGAAATGAGATTCACATCATAGCCATACAACTGGTACGCTCCGGTTACCCTTTAGGAACCCGGAACGAATACTTTCATCAAGATGCCCGGAGTTTTGTACGGGTATATTCTCCCGTCTTCTTCCCACGGAGTCATGTACACAATGTTGCCATGTTCCTTAATATACTCTTCGTTCATGTTCTCAACCTTGAAGATAACCGGTACGGCGTTGGCGGGTTTGCCGCGCTTGTCGCCGAAATCTCCGGCATTGTTCCAGCTTGCGCCGGTAGTCGGTGCGGTTCTCTTGAGGTTGGCGAACGCGATTTGCGTCGAGGTGGCGTTCACATAGGAGTCTGAGGTCACGATGATGTAGTAGTACCACTGGCTGGTGGAAACATCCACATCGTTGTAGAACGTCGCATGCCCCGGCAGACTTGTTTTGAGCGTGAAGGCCGCGCCGGAGTTGTTGTCGGTTCCTCTAAATATCTGGAACCCGCCTCCGAGACAGTCCGGGGACTTGAAGCCCGAGCCCCAGTATCCAAGACAACTGTCGAAGTTGATTTTCACAATACCGCCTGCCTGACCTGCAGATGAACCGATCACGTTGTAACTGCCCACGCCCGTCGGAGTGGAAGCGAAGTTGTTAAACAAGTAGATGGTCGTTCCGCCCCACAGATCATCAGGCATGGTCAGAAGACGGCGTCCGTCTCCGTTGGCTGTACCATACGTCAATGAACCGTTCGTCGCTACGCTCTGGTTGAGCGGGTTGGCCCCGTTTGCGCTAGTAGAGATGAATGTGCCTGCATCTCTGCCCGTATTCGGTACTGGTTCCGGGCTCGCTGTGCCGGACGAAAAGCCCGGAGTCAGCGTAGTGGCTGCTGTGGAAACTGACTTCGCGAAGAACAGGTAGTTGTACGAACCGTTCGGCACCAGGTTAAGCTGGTACTGATAGGTACCGTCTCCGACTGCCGTCATCCATGCGACAGTGTTTGCAGTTTCGTCGCCGCGGTCGGTCCAGGCACTGACTGATTGTCCGCTCTGAACTGACAGCCCGACGAACACCTGCTCTACATTGCCCCACGGTCCGTTTGCATTGACGGAAAATGCATCTTTCCGCAAAGCAAACAGTCCGATACTTACGACTGCTGCTATCAATCCGCCGATGCGGACTGCTTTAGCTACGATGTTACTCATTTTTTGTTCCTCCCCATATACCGCAGTTTCCAGAACGGGAAACTGCGCTCTGTGTGTGTCTTGCCTGCTGCCTACTGTCTCGTTTTCTCTTTTCATCTTTTTCCTCTTGTTTTTTTGTCTCTTGCGTTCTTCTTGCTTGCTGCTTATTTCTTTCTCTCTGCTAATATTCGTCCTGGCGCGGCAGATACACCCTTGTCATGCGGGCCTGAATCTTGTAAGGGTATGTCTGACCGTTTTCCGTCCATGGAGTCAAATAGACCAGCGCATTGTCTCCCACTTTTGCGTAATCAAAACCGTCAATCTTATAATCGTCCGGACGGTCCACTCTGAAAATAACCGGCACTGCGGCTGTGGGCCGGGCGCTGTCCTGGGCCACGTCGGGAAATGTCATTACAAAATTGTCGTCGATACCGGTCTGATTGACTTTGCCGGTGCGTGTGGCGCCTTTATACGCATCGGACGACACGATTGCATAAAAATAAGTCACGCCCTGCGTCAATCCAAGATCCGCGTATCCTGTTGACGCTCCGCCTGTTGTCAGAATAAGCGAGAACGGGCCGCCAGCGTTGGTGGTGGACCGGTAAATCAGATATTTCCCGCCTGCCACCACGTCCGCCATGAAACCGTTGGACCAGTGGTTCTGCGGATAATTCCAGAAGAGCGTGACATGCGTGGCTCCCGACGGACTTGCATCAATGTTTGCCGGGGGTGCAGGAGTGTGCGCGAAGTTGGCGAA
>CAYHWZ010000023.1:0-13841 GCA_964359975.1 uncultured Elusimicrobia bacterium
AGGGGATTTGGCAGCGGAGGAAAAATCGCAGGTTTCTATGCTGGCGCTCGATATCGCGGAACATTTGCCTCAAGCATTCAAGAAAATTTTATGAACGATAAAGAACTGTTCAATCAGCTTGTCCGTATCCGGCGCCAAATCCATCAGAACCCGGAACTGGGCAACGAGGAATTCAAAACCGCGGCGCTTGTGGAAAAAGTCCTGCGCTCGCTCAAAATCCCGGGTAAACGTGTTTCGCGGACCGGTGTTGTCGCGCATTGGGGCAGCGCGTCCGGGCCCTGTATTGCTTTGAGAGCGGATATGGATGCTCTGCCGTTGACGGAAAAACGCGCTCTGAGTTACCGTTCGAAAACGCCCGGTGTAATGCACGCGTGCGGACACGATGCTCACGTTGCTATGCTGCTCGGCGCAGCCATGATTTTATCTGAAAATAAAAATCTGCGCGGCACTGTGAAATTCATGTTCCAGCCCAACGAGGAAGGCGCGGGCGGAGCCAAAGGTTTGATTGCGGGCGGAGCCATGAAAAATCCCAGACCTGAAGCGGTCTTTGGCCTGCATGTGAATCCGCGCCTTGCGCCCGGTAAGGTCGGCCTGAAACATGGCGTGCTGATGGCCTCTGTGGACCGGTTTGAAATCGAGGTCATTGGTAAAGGCGGTCACGCGGCGTATCCGCACGAAGGACGCGACGCGGTGGTGATAGCATCGGAAATCGTGCAGGCATTGCAGACGATTCATTCGCGCAATCTGGATCCGCTGGAACCTGCGGTGGTCACTGTGGGCACTGTCAACGGCGGCACGCGGTTCAATATTTTAGCGGAAAAAGTAGTGATGACCGGCACTGTGCGGACGCTTTCGGAAGAATGGCACAAAAAAATCCCGGTCCGTATCCGCGAAATCGCCGACGGTGTGGCCCGCGCGCACGGTGCCCGCGCTGTGGTACGGTATGAAGTGATTGGTTCGGTTCTTTCCAATGACGAAAAAATGATGAATCTGGCGGAAAAGACCGCAGTACGTTTGTTCGGAGCCAAATCCATTGAGAAACTGACGCGCGCGTCCATGGGCGGGGAAGATTTTTCTGAGTATCTGCGTGTTGCGCCGGGCTGTTTCATCTATATCGGCACAGGGTCCAGTTCCCGCAACCGTCTTGTGCCCTGGCACCATCCGGAATTCGACCTCGATGAGCGGGCTCTGCCGGTGGGCGCAAAATTGCTGGCAGGCATGGCGCAGGATTTTCTCAATGGAGGAGGAGCAAAATGATTGCCATAATTTTCGGAGCAGCAGCCATTGCCGCAGGCGTTTACGGAATCCATCACTGGAGCGGGTACCTGGTAGTTTTCTTGAAAGGCACTGTGCCGGTCAGCATACTCTGTGCCGGGGTTGTGGCAGTGTTGGCCGGCCTATCCTCGCTGCGTAAGTGAGCCGCAAGCTCAAAAATATCGGCGAACAAGCGCTGATACAGCGGATTGTCCATCTCTGCAGTCCTGTTTCCAAATATCGGTCCCCTTCCCTAAAAGCCCTGACAGAAAACGGCGATGATGCCTTTGTGGCCAAATTGGCCTCTGATGGCGCGCTCGTGTTTTCCACTGATACCATGGTGGAGGGGACGCACTTCAATCCGGGCTGGATAAAGCGTTATTTGAGCGAAAAAGAGGCCTGGAAAGCCATTGGACACAAAATAATGGCGGTCAATCTCAGCGATCTGGCCTCTATGGGCAATGTAGACCCGATTTTGGCTCTAGTCACAATCGGATTAAATGGGGATATCTCTGTGGATAGTGTGGACAATTTATACACAGGTATGCTCAATCTGGCGAAAAAACAGTGCTTTGAAATAGCAGGTGGTGATGTTATTCGAGCTGATAAATCAATAGTTTCTGTGACTATCGTCGGTAGAATGTCGAGTGGGCGGATTCTGCGCAGGTCTGGAGCAGCTACAGGTGATGTTTTAATGGTGTCCGGGCCAATTGGTCTGTCATCCGCAGGTCTCAAAATCCTTAAAAATAGGGTAAAATGGGACAGAAGTTTAGTCCGCACTTTACTTGAGTGGCACTTGTTTCCGATGCCGTGCATTCAGGCAGGCAAAATATTGGCAAGTGAGGCCATAATGGCCACAAGCTGCATGGATTTGTCCGACGATTTGGTCAGTTCATTGGAAATTTTGGGCAAAAAAAGCCGCGTCGGATTTGAGGTTGAGTTGGGGAATGTGCCGGTTGCAGGGCCGTTACGCGAATTTTGCCGCAGAAACAGGTCGGACCCGATGGAACATATTCTTTACGGCGGCGAAGATTACCAGCTTTTGTTTACGGTGAAACCGGCGCGGGTCGGCCGAGTGATTCAAAAAATCCCCGGGGCGTTTGTGCTCGGATCTGTGCGCGATGCTCGGCATGGCATTCAATTCAAGAAGAACAGTGTGCCGGTCAGGATGCGGGATTCTCGGTTCAGGCATTTTTGAAACTAACCCGAATTTTTCAGTTCGTATGAGGTTTACATGCAGAGAAATGGAACTATTTTGTTCGAGTTCCCTCTCCTCATCGAGGAGAGGGGCAGGGTGAGGAGTTCCCGTCGGGCGAATCCTCACCCCTACCCTCTCCTTTCCAAGGAGAGGGGGGGACCAACTGAAAAATTCGGGCTGATCATCCGCAGTTCGAGTCCGGCACAAACCATCCGCGCAGCGCAGAAGCTTGCGGGTAAACTGGAACCCGGCGCAGTCCTTGCGTTGGAAGGCGAGCTGGGCAGCGGCAAAACCTGTTTTGCCAAAGGGCTGGCTAAAGGGTTGGGTCTGGACCCGCGGAAAGTGCGCAGTCCGACTTTTGCGCTGATTCACGAGTACCGGGGGAAAAAGCCGCTGTGTCATGCGGACCTGTACCGTCTCGATGCGGCCGGTGCCTGGAGCGCAGGACTCGAAGAATACTTGAAAAGTAATGACTGGATTACGGCTGTCGAATGGCCGGAACGCGCCAGACAACTTTTGCCGCCGGATATGCTGAAAGTGAAATTTGAGTTTGTATCGGAAAATGAACGCAGGATTACTTTTACCGGCGGTGCGAAATGGCGCGCTGTGTTAAGATACCTGCGTCAACAATTCCGTGGGTGAATTCAGACTGTCGCCTTCTCCTTGCAAAGGAGAAGGATGGGATGAGGATTATCTGCCGAGTGAAATCCTCACCCTCCCCTCTCCTTTTCAAGGAGAGGAAAAATTGAAACGAATGTCGGGAAATAAATGAACAATATCCGTATACTGGCAATTGAAACGTCGTGCAGGACTTTCAGCGCGGCGCTCTGCGAGAATGGCGCGGTGAAAGCTGAACTCATCGTTGACGCCGGTCTGCGCCATGCGGAACTGCTCAAAGAAAATTGTCTGTTTCTCTTTAAACAGACCGGCTGGACCAAAGAACAGATTCAGGGAATTGCTGTCGGCACAGGTCCGGGAAGTTTCACCGGATTGAGAGTGGGGATTTCGTTTGCGCGGGCTTTGGCTCAGGCCATGCGCGTGCCGCTGGTCGGCGTGATGTCGCCGGAAATCATTGCGTGCGGGCTCGGCGCGGCCAATCCGAGATGCATCATCACCGAATCCACAGGCGGGAATGTGTTCGCCGGATTTTTCAAAGCAGGACGGTTTTTGCCCTCAGAAAATTATAAAATAATCAGCTTGGACCTGCTGTGCGCGAAACTGGCGCGGGGCGGTCAGTTTGTCTGCGCCGGAGACGGATTTTTGAAAGATGAAATCACAATCCGCAAAGCTTTGGGACCACGCCTGCTGGCTTGTGAATATGAACAGAATTTCCCGCGCGCAGGAATTCTTGGAAAAATCGCGTCGGAACGTTTCGACTGGTCAAAATTGCGCGCAGATTCGTGGAAAAAAGTGGAACCCTGCTACCTGCGTCCGCCCATTGCTGTTGAACGATTGAGGAAGAAATGAAAAAAAACGCAAACTGCAAAATCTGGCTGAACGGACGGATTGTGCCGGATTCGAAAGCAAAAGTTTCCATTTGGGACCGTGGGTTCCTTTACGGCGACGGTGTGTACGAAACTGTGCGCGTGTATAACGGACGCATTTTCCGCTCCGAGGGTCATTGGAAACGGCTCCGCCATTCGCTGGCCGGATTGCGCATTGCATATCAGGCGTCGGACGCGCAGATTACACGCGCTTGTCTGGACACTGCTCGGGCAAACGGCATCAAAGAAGGGTTGGTGCGGATAACGGTGACGCGTGGCGAGGGTGAGGTCGGATACGATCCGTCGACGTGCGGTAAACCGACAGTTGTTGTACTGGCGCTTCCGGTGCGCGGCGATTTGACGGAACTTTGGCGCGGCGGAGTGAAAATCGCGCTGGTAAAAGTGCGGCGCAATCATCCCGGCGCGTTGAACCCGGCCATCAAACATACCAACTGTCTGAACGGTATTTTGGCCAAAATCGAATCGCTGAAATCTAAAGCGTTCGAGGGAGTGTTCCTTAATCTCGACGGTTATCTGGCTGAAGGCACAATCAGCAATATTTTTGTGGTAAAAGGTTCGCTGGTCAAAACGCCTGCGCTGGATTGCGGTATCCTCGACGGTGTTACCCGCGGGGCAACGATTGAAGTTGCGCGCAAGCTGGGGTACACGGTGAACGAAACGCGTATCCGGCCGTTCGAACTTTATGGCGCGGACGAAGCTTTTCTTACAAGCACCACAATGGAAGTGATGCCGATTGTGCAGGTGGACCGCAAGAAAATCGGGACCGGATTCCCTGGCCGCGTGACCGCGCATCTACAGGAACATCTCAAAAATCTTATCCGCAAAGAGCTGAAGTTTTGATGAACGCGAAGGACCTGATAGACGACCACCATTGTTTTGCATGCGGCAGTGAAAACGCGCGCGGACTGCTCATTGACTGGAAAATTGACGGGCGTACCACGTCGGGGGAATTTGTCCCGGGAAAACATTTTCAAGGATGGAAAGATATTGTGCACGGCGGTATAATCGCCACTCTGCTCGACGAAGCGATTACGCGGCTGGCCTGGGTAGTCTGCGGCGGAGCGTTGACTGCGGAAATGACCGTGCGGTACCTTGCTCCGGCGAAAGTCGGGGAAAAACTTTTTGTGTTCGGTGAAATCACCTCGGAAAATAGAAAAATCGTGCAGGCGCGTTCGTTTGTGTACCGCGGCAAACTCAGCGGCGAACTCGTGGCCCGGGCCGAGGGAAAGGCGGTGAAGATATGATGATGAGACGGGGCGTGAATGGTAAATTGAAAATGGTGAAGGGTACAATCTTGTCTTTGTTTGTCTTTGCGGCGGCAGGTATATCGTCGTCCGTGTGGTCTGCGGACGCGTCGCTGGTGCGGATTTCTGGGGAAGTGCAAGTCCGTGCGCGGGGGAAAACTGCTTTTCAAAAAGCTTACGCCGGCTTTCCGCTTTCGTTCGGCGACCTTGTGCAGACGCAGAAAGCCGCGCTGGCGCAGGTGCTGTTTCCCGATGGTAACGCAATCCTTATAAAAGAAAACACAACTCTGCGCATGGGCGGGAAACCGGGGAAAGTACAGATAAATATCCCGGCAGGCGAATTTCTTATCGGTCTGAAACAGAAGCTTGCGCGCGGCAAATCTCTGACGGTGAAAACTCCGGCGGCTGTGGCTGCGGTGCGCGGAACATTGTTCTGGGGTCTGAGCGACGCGGAACTGAACACTACGTATGCCTGTTTTCAAAGTGCGATTGAGATCACGGCCGGCGGCAAATCAGTGACGCTGAAACAGGGCGAAAAAACTTTTATCCCTTACGGCAAACCCGCGCAAAAAATCGAACCGGCCAACGTGCCGCTCGATTATCTCGACACTTTCGCCGTGGACGGTTCCATCGAAGGTTTCAAAGAAATGCTCCAGAGCGGGGAGTAGAAGAGCAGGAATAATAGAGATTTCGCTTTTTTGCTTCCCGCTTCTTTCCTCCCCCTTGCGTGTCCGCCGTAGAGGCGGGAGGGGGGAGGATAAAGGTGGGGGTGAAATTTTAGCTAAGCTGGATTATGTTAGATGAAAGGATAATTTTGAATGGCAATTATTGAGACGGATATACCATCGGCGTACGAACCGAAAAAAGTGGAGGCACAGTGGGCGGAATACTGGGTCCGCGAAAAGCTGTTTGAACCCGACGCGCGTTCGCAGAAACCTTCCTTTGTCATTGTCATCCCTCCGCCGAATGTGACGGGTTCGCTGCACATGGGGCACGCGCTCAATAGCACTCTGCAGGACATTCTCATCCGCTGGAAAAAAATGTCCGGGTTTGAAACGCTCTGGGTGCCGGGCACGGACCACGGCGGCATAGCCACGCAGAATGTCGTCGAAAAACTGCTCAAACAGGAAAAAATCTCGCGCCACGATCTGGGTCGCGAAAAATTCGTCGAGCGTATGTGGCAGTGGCGCAAAGAGTCGGGCGATACCATCCTCATGCAGTTGCGCAGGCTCGGCTCATCGCTCGACTGGAACCGCACACGGTTCACCATGGACGAAACTTGTTCCAAAGCCGTGATGCACGCGTTCATTGAATTTTACAAAAAGGGCTGGATTTACCGCGGCAAGAGAATGGTCAACTGGTGCGTGCGGTGCCGGACCGCGCTTTCCGATATTGAAGTGGAATATGAAACGCGCAAGGACAAACTGTATCATATCCGGTACCCGATTCTTTCCGGCAAAAAAGACGGATGGCAGGGAGTGCCGCTCGTTGTAGCTACCACACGTCCGGAAACCATGCTCGGAGATACGGCTGTGGCTGTCAATCCAAAAGATTCGCGCTATGAAAAAATCCACGGATGGTGGGTGGAATTGCCCCTTTCTGACCGGCAGATAATGGTAATCTCAGACAACGCTGTGGACAAAGAGTTCGGCACGGGCGTGGTGAAAGTGACGCCTGCGCACGACCCCGCTGACTTTGAAATGGGGGAGCGTCACCGTCTGGAATCGCCCATCGTGATTGGGTTCGACGGTAAGATGACAGCCGAGGCAGGCAAATATGCCGGTATGTCGCGCGAAGAGTGCCGCAAAAAAGTGGTGGAAGATCTAGAAGCGCAAAATTTGATGGAGAAAATCGACGACTACTCACACTCGGTGGGCACTTGTTACCGTTGCGGCGTGGCAGTCGAACCTCTCGTCTCTGATCAATGGTTTTTGAAAATGGATGAAATGGCAAAATCCGCGGCGGATGCCACGCGCGGCGGACGGGTCAAGATTTTCCCGGATAACTGGACCAAGCCGTATCTGATGTGGCTGGACAATTTAAAAGACTGGTGTTTGTCGCGGCAAATCTGGTGGGGGCACCGGATACCGGTTTGGTACTGTATTAGGGATGAGGGCAGAGGGATGGGGGATGAGACGGGGAAAACGGCAGAGCATCCTGCAATTCGGACACAGTGCCCGCCGGTTGCTTCCGTCGATAAACCTGCAAAGTGCGGGAAATGCGGCGCGTCGACTTTTGAACAGGAACCGGATGTGCTGGACACCTGGTTTTCATCGGGATTGTGGCCCATGTCGGTTTTCGGATGGCCGGACCGGACGGAAGATTTGAAAAGATTCTATCCCACAGCCGTGCTTGTGACCGGTCACGAAATCCTCTATCTCTGGGTGGCGCGCATGGTCAAAATGGGGCTTCATTTTATGAATGAAGTTCCGTACAAGCAGGTTTTCATCCACGGAATTGTGCGGGACAAGCAAGGGCGGAAAATGTCCAAATCGCTCGGCAATGTGATTGACCCGCTGGTAATGATGGAAAAGTTCGGTACCGACGCTTTGCGTTTTGTGCTGGCGAGCCAGAGCGTGCCGGGACGCGATATGCAGATTTCCGACGACACTTTTACAGGCGCGCGCAATTTTGCCAACAAAATCTGGAACGTGAGCCGGTTTGTGTTCATGAACCTTTCCGCATACCGCGCTCAGTCCGGCGAACCTGTGGACCTTTCGCTGAAATCCGTACGCGCCAATCTCGAACTTTGCGATGAGTGGATATTGAGCCGGTTCCAGGACGCGGTGCGCGAGGTCGGTGAGTCGCTCGAATCTTACAATATCGCTGCTGCTGCGCGCGCTCTGTACCAATTCCTCTGGGACGAGTTCTGCGACTGGTATGTCGAGCTGAGCAAAATCAGAATGCTCAATCCCGATACCGGTAAAGAAGCCATGTCCGCCAAACGCGCCGCGCTGTCCGTGCTCTGCTGTGTGCTCGACGGTATCCTGCGCCTCGCGCATCCCATCATGCCTTTTATCACGGAAGAAATCTGGAGTTATCTGAACAAACAGACCGGCGGCGATCATCCGCGCAGTCTGCTCTTGACCCAATATCCTGCCGCGGAAAATGAATGGAAAAACAGTAAAGCCGAATCTGAAATGTTCGTGCTGATGGAATTTATCGTCAAAGTGCGCACCATCCGCGCAGAGATGAACGTGCCGCCGTCCAGACCGCTCACACTCCTCGTGTCTGTTTCCGACGAAGAAAAGGGGAACATCCTGCGCCGTCAGGAACAGTACGTGAAATCGCTTTGCCGCGCAGAGTCCATGCAAGTTTCCGCCAAGACCGAGCGTCCGGTAAAGTGCGCGTCCGCTGTGATGGCGGGTGTTGAAATCTTTGTCCCGCTCGAAGGTCTCATTGACTTTGAAAAAGAAAAACAGCGTCTCAATAAGGAAATGTCCCTGCTCGACGCCGACCTCAAACATCTGGAAGAACGTCTGTCCAACCCTGACTTCAAAGCGCACGCGCCGGAAGCGGAAGTGGTCAGGACCGAGTCGCGCAAAAAAGAGTCCCTGGAAAAAACCGCACGTCTGAAAGAATACCTGGATTCATTGAGCCGTAACTGACAGATTTAGTATAATATCAGTCTTGCTATTCTCGCGGGGAAAATGAATCATCCAAGTGCAGTAAAAGTTGTTATTGTAGACGATGATCCGGAAATGTCGTTCATTCTGGGACAGGTTCTTACTGCCGCCGGATATGAAGTGACTTTGCTGAAAGACGGCGAAGAAGCGCTGAAATATCTGGAAAAGGCGCGTCCGGATGTAGTCATCACCGACGTAATGCTGCCGCACATCGACGGATGGACACTGTGCAAAAAAATCAAGCAGATGCCGCACGCGCGTAACCTGCCTGTGGTCGTGCTCACAGCCAAAGACCAGGAAACCGACCAGCTCATGTCCTACGAAAGCGGCGCGGACGAACATATCTCCAAACCGTTCCGCAACGAAAATCTTATTGAGATTGTCCAGCAGCTCACCGCCGGAAAAACAACGCCATGACCGCAGTTAAAAAACCTTTTTCCGCGTTTCTGCTCAAAGAGGGATTCATCACGCCGGAAAAACTTTCCGAAGCCATTCAGCAGAGTTCGGACAAAAAGGCGCATTTGAGCGCGGTGCTTTTGGACAGCGATGCAATGGAACGGCGGAGTCTGCTGGATGCGCTGACGAAATATTTCGGCCTGCCGTTTGTGGATGCGAAGAACGGGATTGATACTTCACTTTTTCACCTTTTACCCGAATCCGTTATCCGTAAATATCATGCCATCCCGGTCAAAGTTTCCGGCAAGACCATGACCGTGGCAATGACGGAACCCGACAACCAGTTTTCGCGCGAATATATCCAGATGGTGAGCGGATACCTGATAGAACCTGCAGGCATTATTGAATCCGATTTGGACAAGGTGATGGAACTGTACTTTGCGCCCACGCAGATTGACCAGCTTGTGAAAGACATGCATATCCCGGAAGTGGACAGTCTGGTCGAAGAAGCTGTCAACGGGAGAGAAGACAAACCCATGGCGCGGCTCGTGGACACTGTCATCACTCACGCGGTCCGTTTGTCCGCCAGCGATGTGCATATCGAGCCGCAGGAAAAAGAATTTCTCGTGCGGTTCCGCATTGACGGGATGCTCCGCACTATCGAGATATTGCCGAAACATCTGCACGCGTACGTTGTCTCGCGCGTCAAAATATTGAGCAATATGGACATCATGGAACGCCGCGCTCCGCAGGACGGACAGATCCGCATGAACGTGCTGGACCGCGACGTGGATATCCGCTCGTCCACACTGCCGGCGCGTTACGGTGAAAAAATCGTGCTCCGCATACTCGACAAGACCAGTTTTACCATCGGCATGGACCAGCTCGGCATCAGTGCTCCGGTGCAGACACGGCTGGAAGAAATATTGACGCGCGGGAGCGGTCTGCTGCTGGTTACCGGACCCACGGGCAGCGGCAAGACCACCACTCTTTATTCCTGTCTGAACCGCATGCGTTCCCCGCTCACTAATATTGTCACTCTCGAAGATCCCATTGAATACGAACTGCTCGCGGGTAAGTCGCGCGAGGGCGGCATCACTCAGGTGCAGATCACGCCCAAGTCAGGATTCAATTTTGTCGAAGGTTTGAAAGCCACGCTCCGTCAGGACCCGGACATTATCTTTGTCGGCGAAATCCGCGACCGTGACTCTGCCGAGATTGCGTTCACAGCTTCACTGACCGGACATTTTCTGCTCAGTTCCCTGCATACCGTCGGGTCGGCTCACACAGTGACGCGTCTGCTCGATATGGGCGTGGAACCGTATCTCATCGTCTCTACATTGAGGGGCGTGCTGGCTCAGCGTCTGGTGCGCGTGCTCTGCACACATTGCAAGGAAGCATACAAGCCGCCGAAAAAAGTGCTGGACCATTTTGCCTTAAGTTGGAAAATGAAAGTGGAGCACATGGATTTTTACCGTCCCAAAGGATGCCCCTGGTGCAACAAGACCGGGTACCGCGGCCGTACCGGTATATTCGAACTCATGACCATGAACGATACCCTCAGCCGTCTGATACTGGACCATGCGCCAAATTCTGAACTGCTCAAAGCCGCGCGCGCGTCCGGCATGAAAACGCTCCGTCAGTCCGGATTGGAACAGGTGACCAAAGGCGTGACTTCGATTGCGGAAGTGATGAGAGTGGTGCCGCAGGAGTGAACTTTAAATGATAAAAAACCTTCTGAATTTTGTAAAAATCGAGCACACGCTTTTTTCGCTGCCCATTGTTTTTTCCGGAGCGTTCTTGGCGGAAGGGTTGCGCGGGGACAAGATTTCTGCGGCAAAGTTCATCTGGATATTCGCGGCTGTGCTCGGAGCGCGGTCTGCCGGGTTTGCGATGAACCGTATCATTGACTGCGACCTGGACGCCAAAAATCCGCGCACCAAAGACCGTGAAATGCCGTCGGGCGCCATATCTCCCGCCGCTGCATGGACATTCACCGCCTGTTCCGCCGGTCTGTTCATTCTGGCCGCGTCGCAACTTTCAAAGACATGTCTCATGCTCGCGCCAATACCGCTGGTGTTTTTTTTCATTTATCCCTATCTCAAGCGTTACACCATGTGGGCGCATCTGGGGTTGGGCACGGCGTGGGGGATTGCGCCGCTCGGCGGATGGCTGGCGGTGAATCCGCAGATTGCGCCGTTCCGAACCATGATGCCGGCGATTCTGCTGGCCCTGTTCTGCATTTTCTGGGTGGCGGGATTTGACGTTATCTACGCTTTGCTCGACGAAAAGTCAGACCGCGAGAACCATATTTTTTCCATGCCGGCCATTCTCGGAGAAAAGAACGCTTTGCGCGTTTCGGAAATTGCTCATACGGCGGCGGTGCTGTTTCTGGGCACGCTGGTGCAGGTTTATCTCAATCATCCGCTGAGTTTCGGACTTCTGACTGTGGCAGGCGCACTGCTGATTGTCAGTCACTGGCGGGTACAGTTTCATCCGCTCACGCCGCCGAATATTGATTTTGCGTTTTTCAAAGTGAATGCCGCGCTGGGGTTTGTGGTGCTGCTGTTGGTGATACTGTGAGGACCATCATAGCGTTGACAGGCGCGTCGGGCGCGATTTTTGGGTCGGAATTCGTGCGTCTTTGCCCGGACGAAAAGTATCTTATCTGTTCGCGCTGGGGAAAGTCCGTGCTGGCGCAGGAAACCGGCCTTACCGTCGAGGATTTGGCTGTGGATGTGAAAAAAGTGTTTGCCAATGATGACCTTGCCTCGCCGTTCGCGTCCGGATCGAATCCGTTCGACGCCATGGTGATTGTGCCGTGTTCCATTTCCACCCTGTCCAAAATCGCGGCCGGTGTGTCGGACTCGCTCATCACGCGCGCCGCGGCGGTTGCGCTGAAAGAGCGCCGCAAACTTGTGCTCTGTCTGCGCGAAACTCCGCTGTCGTCGGTGGTGATTGAGAATATGCTGAAACTTTCCCAGGCCGGAGCCATTATCATGCCGGTTTCGCCCGGCTTTTATCAGGGAGCCGGCACGCTGGAAGAACTGGCACGCAACTTTGCCGAACGAATTGCCCAGGTCATTGGATTCGAACACAACTCCACCGGCTGGAAAAAAGACCGTCTGTAAACCGCAGCTGTCACATTTTCTTAAATGTCTGCCAAGCCCGCTTTGGAACAACTGACAAAACTTCCCGACGATAAAGTCATACAGGATTCCGCCGGACAAAAAAGAATCTGTTACGGATGCGCCGACGGAGACCTCTTTGTCTGGATGGACGACAAAACTCAAAAAGCGGCTGCATTTGAACTCACCTGGTACACTTCAGGCGATGACCGCGTGGAACATATCGTCCGCTGGAACGGTAAACATCTGAGCACCGGGTTGGTGGATTCCAGCGAAGTGGACGGACGCACGCACGACCTCCAATCTCCGACCGTACAGCTTGCAGTCCGGACAGATAAGAAGATTGTCCGGCAGGGATTGCAGTTCCTCCTCGACCGCAGTGCGCGCATGCCGCGGCCGCTGACCGAGACCATCGCCAAACTGCTGACAGAATAGTGAAGCCCCGAACTCTTGAGCGCACTTGACCAAAAGGGGTGTTTAAGCTATAATAGCCATTAGAGCTATTAGAGCCATTTAAGGGGAGGTTCGCTATGCAGACATTTGCGGCCAAGAAGGCCAAAGATTCATTCGGATTGCTGTTGGACACGGCGCAGAGAGAGCCGGTATTCATTTCAAAGAAGAACCGGCTGGTTGCCGTGGTTCTTTCAACTCAGGACTACGAACGGTTTGTCAGCGAGGAAAATACGTTGCTGGCTTTGGAAGCCGACCGCGCAAAGAAGGGCGGCTTTATCGGTAAAAAGGCAAGCGGCAAATTGATGGATGAACTGCTGAATGCTAAAACTTGACCTGTCCAGACATGCTGAGAAATTCCTCAAAAAACTGGTTCCCAAACATGCCCAGCAGATTGCTGTGCGTATCCGCAGTCTTCAGCAAAATCCGTTGCCGCAGGACAGCAGTGCGCTCAAAGGACGGCTTGGAGAATATCTTCGCGCGAATTCCGGAGAGTACCGCATCATTTATGAAATCGTCGGCGATACGCTTTACGTTGTCCTGGTAGGCAAACGGAATGACGGCGATGTTTACCGGCGAATGAAGCGGATGATTTAATTTATGAAGTTCAATTCCCTCACGTCATTTGTGCAGGCGCTGGAAAAGCGGAAACTTTTGAAACGCATTTCCGTCGAGGCGGACCCGGAACTGGAGATTTCCGAAATTGTCCAGCAGTTGTACATGAAAAATCCCGGCTCAGCTCCGGCTCTGCTGTTCGAAAAGGTAAAAGGTTCGAAGTTTCCGCTCCTCATCAATCTGCTGGGCACTGAACAGTCCATTGACCTCATGCTGGGCCGCAATGCGGAATCTGCGGGCAAAGAACTTTACCGTGCGGCGCATGGTCTGCAGGAATCGCTGCAGAACCGGAAACTTTTATCGTGGGCATGGAAAGAGCGGGACTTTTTGAAAAGAGCGTTCAACGCAAAGACCCGCCGCGTGTCCGGAGCACCGTGCAAACAGGTGAAAAATTTCGGCGCGGATGTGAACTTGTCCGATTTCCC
>CAYHWZ010000024.1:0-13557 GCA_964359975.1 uncultured Elusimicrobia bacterium
TCAAGGAATCCACGGTTCGCAAGTGGGTATGCTATGACCGGATTCCCTTCCTCAAGGTTGGCCGGTTGGTCGTGTTTCAAAAGGAAGATATTCAACTCTGGCTGATTCGGAATAATCCGAAACACGAACGATGGAACGAACTGCATGAAAAAAGCTATAATGAGTCGGTGCGGTAGGTTTGGCTGAAGGAGGCGTTTATGTCAGTCAAACAACTACCGAATGGTGAATGGTTTTACCGGTTTCACCTCAAAAAGCAGGCATACCGGATTCAAGGTTTCCGGACCCGGCATGAGGCAGAATCGGCTGAGACCATAAAGAAATCAGAAGTTCTCCGCAGGCCTACAACGAGTCAGGGGTATAATGACAATCTGAAACTCTGCGATGCCGCGGATGTGTTCTTTGAAGAGTACGCCAGACCGTTCAAAAAGTCGTGGAAAAGTGACCGGGCTCGTATCGGCGTTATCAAAAGGTTCTTTGGTCAGCGCCGGATTCGGGATATAACTCCGCGGGATGTAGATGCGTTCCGGGCTTATGTTGCTAAGAACATGGACGGCATGAAGGGGAAAGTAACCCTGCATACCGTTAACCATTATCATGCGCTGCTAAAGGCCATTATCAACTGGTCTAAAAAGAAACGCATGTACTTTGGCGATAACCCGGCATGGGGAGTGGCCATGGCAAAGGTTGAGCGGGCCAAGGTCCGGTTCCTAACGCCGGACGAGGAAAAGCGGCTCACTCCTATCGTTGCCAGAGAGTCAAGATTGTGGCCTTACTATGTGCTTGCGCTCCATACCGGGATGAGGATAGGTGAGATTGTCAGGATTCGGGTTTGCGATGTCATCCGTTACCCCGAACCGATGATCTTTATCCCGCATAGCAAGAGCAGTCGAAGCCGCTATGTGCCTCTGTCCGAATCAGCGCAAGAGGTCGTTGCTCCCAGGATTCAAGTTGAACATCCGGAAGCATTGATTCTGGACTGCGTGAATCGGCAAACGGTCAGCGAGTGGTTCAAGGAGTGTTGCGAGCAAGCCCAAGTGATGGACTTTACTTTCCACTGCCTGCGCCACACGTTTGCATCCTACATGCTGAGCCGGGGCGTCCCGATCTACAAAGTTTCCAAGATCATGGGACACTCCAGCGTGGTGGTGACGGAACAGCATTACGGACACTTGGACCGAAGCGTACTCACAGAAGAGATCAAGCATATAGAGGGGATTGTGACCTTGCCGAAGTTGTCTGCGGCGGGTTTGGAGCCAGCCCAAGTTGTAAACAAAGTTGTAAAGGTTGTAAATGGGCGGGTTTTCAGCCGTCCAGACCGAGATCACATTTCCGACGGTAAAGACAGTCAATGGAGGGGTGACCGAGTGGTTTAAGGTGCCAGTCTTGAAAACTGGAGTAGGTTAACGCCTACCGTGAGTTCGAATCTCACCCCCTCCGAAATTTACTTTTAGGGAAAGGGAATAGGGGACATTCATATTTATGAGTGTCCCCTTTATAATCGTGAATATGCTGCATATTTAAGGTGTATTTCACGATAATAGCTTTATAACAGTGAAATATGGTATAATTTGAGCCATGGCTAAAACACTATTTGTTTGGAATGTGATAAGTCGTTTGAGGGAGCGATATTATAACGCGGCTGTCGGCAAGCAATCGCTTATAAAATTGTTGAGCGAAGCCGAGGTCGCTGAACAGGTCTATAACTCCAACGCTATCGAAAACAGCACTCTCACGCTTGAAGAAACGGAAAAGATACTTCTGCAGATAGACTTGGACAGATTCATAAGCGAGAGAGAACTTTTTGAAACAAAGAACCTTGCGCGCGTAGTTTCTTATATTGACACAAAAGCCAAAGAACAGGAACTGGGTTCTGAAGTTATTCTTCTGCTTCACAAAATGCTATTGTCCAATATCCGCGATGACGTTGCCGGCAGATTCCGCAAAAAAGGCGAATGGGTGAAAGTCGCCAATCATATAGCTCCTGACCCAAAAGAAGTTGCGGCCAGACTGGAAAGGATGCTGGTCCGTTATAACTCTGCCAGTCACGAAAATATTATCAAGCGTATCGCGCTCCTGCACCTTACTTTTGAACATATCCACCCCTTTGTGGACGGCAACGGCCGCATTGGGCGGGTGATCAACAACTATCTGCTTATCCGTGAAGGTTTTGTGCCGGTGAACATTAAATTCATCGACAGAAAGATGTACTACGAAGCGTTCAAGGAGTTTGACAGGAACGGCACTGCCGGAATTATGGAAGAGATAGTAGGCAAAGCGCTCACGAACAGTTACTACAAGCGGCTAGCATATTTGGAGGGCGCGCGGATTGTGCCGCTTGGCGAATACGCAAAGAAATATAAACTATCGCACTCCAATCTGATCAATAAAGCGAACCGTCAGACGATAGAAGCTTTTCTTGAAAAAGGTGTCTGGAAAATAGGCGACCGGGCAAAGAATCAAAATCACAGGAAAAAAAGGTAAAACCCCGCAGGACGATATCCCAGCGGCGCGGCTTTTTATACCGGTCCATCTATGCTAGAATAGGGAAGTTGTTGCAGTTCAAATGCTGTTACCTAAAAGGAGAAAATCATGTCTTTTGCGAGCGAAAGTGAATTTAAGGGCAACCCCATGCTGGTGCTGAAAAATGCCGAGGATGACAAGTTTCCGTTCCAGTTCGGCGTGAAAAAAGCAAAACTGATGCTGGCTCATATCGAGGACATTAAAAAGTTCGTCGAGAAACACGGCGGGTAAACGGAATCAGGCACAGTTAAAATGAATTACCGGGAACGGCTGGATATCGGGCACTGCGGGCGCACCTCTGGTGCACTTGCGGATTTTGCCAATGATAAAAAGTTCGCGCGGCCCGGGAGTAAACCGTTCTATGCGCCGGACCAGAACTTTGATGCGGAACATATTTTGCTTGAACTGGACATTGACTTTGCGCGCGAGGTCATGTCCGGTAAATGCACTTCCACGGTTTCTGCCATCAATGACCGCGCGCGCGAAGTGAAGTTCCACGCGGCGCAGATGAAGGTTCTTTCCGTGAACGACGGGCTGGGAGTGAAACTCAATTTCACTCACAAGGGCGAGCATCTCTCCGTACATCTTCCGCGTGCGCTGAAAGAATCCGAACGCGCCGATGTGGTCATCAGGTACCGCGTATCCAAACCGCAGGCCGGGCTGTATTTCATCAAGCCGGACAGCCATTATCCGCGCAAAGCTGTCCAGCTCTGGACGCATGCGGAAACTGAAGAGGCGCGGTACTGGTTCCCCTGTTTCGATGCGCCGCACGACAAGGCCACGACGGAAATGATTGTGTCTGTACCGAAGAATTTCTTTGCCCTGTCCAACGGCGCTCTGCTCAGCGTGAATGAGCGCGGGCCGAAAAAAACTTTTCACTGGCGTCAGGCAGTGGCGCATTCACCGTATCTGGTGACGTTGGTGGCGGGCAAGTTTTCGGAAATCGCCGACGAGTGGAGCGGGATTCCCATCCAGTATTATTGCGAGCCGGGACGCGAAGAGGACACTCGGCGCGCGTTCGGGAAAACTCCGAAAATGGTCAAGTTTTTTTCCGAGTCTATCGGTGTGAAGTATCCTTACGAAAAGTACGCGCAGATTGCGGTGTCGGATTTTATTATGGGCGGGATGGAACATACCACGGCTACCACTCAGACGGACCGCGTGCTGATGGACGCGCGCGCGTATCCGGAATTTACCGCGGACTGGCTGGTTTCGCACGAGCTGGCGCATCAGTGGTTCTGCGATCTGCTCACGTGCAAAGAATGGTCGCACGCGTGGCTCAATGAAAGTTTCGCGACTTATTTTGAAGCGCTTTTCACGGAACATGACCTCGGGCAGGATGAATTTGAATACGAAATGGCGGACAAGCTCCGTCTGTACCTCGACGAAGACCGCAAAGTTTATCGGCGTCCCATCGTGACCAACATGTACCGGCATCCCGACGATTTGTTCGACCGGCACCTTTATGAAAAGGGCTCGCTGGTGCTGCACATGCTGAGACGCGATTTGGGTGACAATCTTTTTTGGAAATCCATCCGCCGGTATGTGGAGACTTTTCAGGGGCGGGCTGTGGAAACGAATGATTTGATCGCCGCCATCCAGGACGCGACCGGACGGAACATGCGCAAGTTTTTTGACCAGTGGGTCTATGGGCCGGGTCATCCGGACTATACTGTGCATTATTGGTGGGACGACAAAAAGCGGCGGGCTCATGTACGCGTGTCGCAAAAACCTGTGGACGGCGGGAAATATTTCCATGTGCGGATGCCGATAGAATTTGTCACTGCTTCCGGGACCAAACGGTTCACTGAAACGCTCGACGGGAAACATCATGAATATAAATACTTTTTCCGCGAAGAACCGCTGGATTTCCGGTTCGACCCGGAGCACACTTATTTGAAGACTGCGGAAATTTCCAAACCGCACCGCATGTGGCTGAAACAACTGGCGTCAGACCCTCATACGGTGGGACGGATAGACGCTGCGCGCGGAGTGTCCAAAATTAAAACGGAAGAATCTGTCCGCGCGCTGGGACAGGCGTTCAGCCGCGAAAAGTTTTGGGGCGCGTCGCGCGAAATCGCGCTCTGTCTGGGCGGGATGGAAATGGACGAGTCGCGTAAATTCCTGCTACGGTCGCTCAATGTGCGGCATCCCAAAGTGCGGCGCGCAGTGGCGGAAGCGCTCGGCAATTTTACGGACCGTGAAACTGCGAAGGCGTTGAAAGATTTGTTTAATAGGGACAAGAGTTATTTTGTGGCAGCGGAATCCCTGCAGAGTCTGGCGGCGATTTCACCATCGGACGCGCGGGACTCGGTGCGCAAGGCGCTGAAAATGGAATCGTGGAACGACACTTTCCGCGCAGCCGCGGTGTCCACTCTTTCCAAACACTTTTCGGGAGAAACTGTGCGTCTGGCCAGAGAGTACGTGCGATACGGGTACCAGCCCTCCACGCGGGGCGCTGCGGTGCAGGTACTGTCCAAAGGCGCGCGCGCATATCCTGAACTTTTCAAAGATCTGTATGAACTGACCAACGACAAGCAGACACGCATCAAGTACGCGGCTATCACAGCGCTCGGCAACACCCGCGACCCTCGAGTGGCACATCTGCTGGACAAAATTTCCAAAGACAAGAAACAGCCGCACAGGACACGTTCGCTGGCCGAGGACGCGCTCCTGAAAGTCAAACCCTCCAAAGACTGATGTACGAAGTCGCGATAGACAAAAAGTTTTCCAGCGCGCATTTTCTCCGTCAATATCACGGAAAAGATGAACCTCTGCATGGACACAACTGGAAAGTGCGGGTAGAGTTCCGCGGCGCGGATCTGGTGAAACCGGAAGAATATCTGGTGGACTTTGTGGAAATGTCCGATGTGCTCGGCAAAATAATTTCGAAGATTGATTATACCCATATCAACACTGTGCCGCCGTTCGACAAACTGAACCCGTCGGCGGAAAATGTGGCACGCTGGATTTACGATGAGTTTGTGCGGCTTTCGCCAAACGCGCGGCCCTGCAAGGTCACGGTCTGGGAAACAGAAGAGTGCTGCGCAAGTTACTTGCCTGACATCCGTCCATAGAGCCGGCAAAAACGCTGTCCCGCTTACATGTCTGCAATCATACTTAAATCAAAAGAAGAATCCCGTCTGAAAAATGGACACCTGTGGGTGTTTTCCAACGAAATCGCGCGCGCCGAAGGCGAAATACTGCCCGGCACAATCGTAGATGTGTTGTCATCCAAAAGAGAATTTCTCGGTCGCGGGTTCTGCAATCCGCATTCGCTCATCGCCTGCCGACTGCTGACGTGCAAGGACGAGAAGATCGACGAATCATTTTTTGAAAAGCGGCTGTCGGACGCAGTGAAAATGCGCGAGTCGCTCTACCCGTCGGAAAAGTCCTACCGCATGGTTTTCGGCGAGTCGGACTTTTTGCCCGGTCTGGTGATTGACCGGTACGAAGACCATTTTGCTGTGCGTTCGTATTGCAAGGGGATGGACGACTTGACCCCTCTGGTCGTGGATGCACTGAAAACAAAATTCGCGCCCAAGTCCATTGTTCTGAAAAATGACAGCTCGCTTCGCCAACTGGAAAATCTGCCGCTGGAAGTGAAAGTGACGCACGGCGAAATCTCCGGACCTGCGGAAATCAGCCAGCGGTTCGGCGAACAGACACTCAAATTCCGAGCGGATCTGGTGCACGGCCAGAAAAGCGGATTCTATTTTGACCAGCGCGAAAACCGCGAACTTTTCGCGTCGTGGTGCAAGGATAAGCGCGTGCTGGACTGTTTTTCGTACACGGGAGCGTTCGGTATTTATGCCGCGTCCGCGGGCGCGAAAGAAGTCGTCTGCGTAGAGTCCGGTAAAGAAGCGGCCGCGCGCCTTGAGGAAAATGCCAAGCTTAACAAGGTATCCCCTCAGATTATAAACGGCGACAGTTTTGAGACGCTGACCAGGTTCCGCGCCGAAGAAAAGAAATTTGATATAATGGTTTTGGACCCGCCCGCATTTGCAAAATCGAGGAAGAATGTTTTCAGTGCATTGAGAAAATATCAGCAGCTGAACGAATTGGCGATACCCCTGCTCACCGACGGGGGGATACTGTTCAGCTGTTCCTGCTCGCACCACGTTGGACGCAAAGAATTTCTTGAAATGATAGGACGGTCTGCAGCTCACTGCAAACGCGATGCAAGAGTGCTGGAAATCCGCGGCCAGTCGCGCGACCATCCAATACATCCGTGCATGCCGGAAACAGAATACCTGAAATGCGCAGTGGTGAAGGTTAACTGAATGTTTAAAACCATCCAGCAGATTCATTTTGTAGGAATCGGCGGTGCGGGTATGTCCGGCATTGCCGAAGTGCTCATCACGCTCGGATACAAAGTGACGGGTTCCGACGCAAAGAAAACCGAAGTGACTGAACGGCTGGAAAAAATGGGCGCGCACATTTTTTACGGGCACGTGTCCGGAAACGTGGGCGCGGCGCAGGTGGTGGTCACATCCACTGCGGTCAAGGCGGACAATCCCGAAGTAGTCGAAGCCCATGCGCGCAAAGTGCCGGTCATCCCGCGCATTGAAATGCTCGCGGAACTGGCCCGTCTCAAATATACCATTGCCGTGGCCGGCACGCACGGCAAAACCACCACCACATCCATGCTCGCTTCCATTTTGCTCGAAGCCGGTACAGACCCAACATTCATCATTGGCGGTAAACTGAACCACTTACAGAGCGGAGCCAAACTCGGCGGCGGAGAGTTCCTCGTGGCTGAAGCGGACGAGTCCGACGGTTCTTTTCTGAAACTTTCCCCGACGTTCGCCATTGTCACCAATATTGACAACGATCACCTGGACTATTACGGCAGTATGAAAAAACTTTATAGCTCGTTCGCGGAGTTCACCAACCGCGTGCCCTTTTACGGATGCTCTATACTATGCGCAGACGATGCCGGCTCAGCGCGTATACTCGGACAAGTGCGGCGCCGCTTGCTGACCTACGGTACAAAGCCCGGCCCGGATTTTGTTGCGGAAAACATAAAGGCCTCGCCGGAAGGTTCGGCATTCACAGTGGTGAAACATGAAACCATCCTCGGCGAACTCAAACTGAAAGTTTCCGGCAGGCACAATGTGCTGAACGCCATGGCCGCATGTGTCTGCGCGCTGGAACTCAGCATCCCGTTTGATTTGATTGCATCCGCTCTTGCCAAATTTGAAAATGTGCAGAGACGGCTGGAACATAAAGGCGTAAAGAACGGCGCAGTCTGGGTGGACGATTACGGGCACCACCCGACGGAAATCCGCGCCACGCTCTCTGCTCTCAGAGAAAAGTATCCGGACCGCCGGCTCGTGGTTCTTTTCCAGCCGCACCGGTACACGCGCACCAAACTTTTGCTGAAAGAATTCGCAGACAGTTTTTCAGACGCGTCGGAAGTGGCGCTGCTGCCCATTTATCCCGCAGGCGAAAAACCGATTCCCGGCGTGTCGTCCGATAAACTGGTACCATTGCTGAAAAAAAAGGGCGTGAAAGTGGTTTTGCTAAAAGACGGCAAAGCGGATCGGCTCGCGGACCGGATAGAGGCAGGCACAGTATTGGTCACGCTTGGCGCGGGCGATGTGTGGAAGTCCGGCCAAAAACTTTTTTTCGGAGAGTAACAGCAATTTCTACGCTGGTATGAAAGCCGTAGTCACCGGAGCCAACGGAACCGTCGGAAAAGTCCTCTGCTCTATCCTGAAAAATCTAAAACACGAAATTGTCCCCTGGGACAGAACTGCCGTTCCCCCGAACGACCCGCAGGCCATGAAATCATTTCTTGAAAAAGTCCGTCCGGACATCGTTTATCATCTTGCCATTGCTTCGCGTCCCATCGGTCTGTCTGACGAATCCAGGGTCATCAATTGCGATTGGCCCGCGCATCTGGCTTCCCTTACAAAATCCCTGAACATCCGGTTCGTACACGCGAGCACAGCCATGGTTTTTTCCGACAATGCCAAGGGACCGTTCATTCTTTCATCAAAGCCGGATGCCACGCAGGGGTACGGTTACGAAAAGCGGATTGCCGAGGAACGCGCACTTGTAGAAAATCCCGGCGCTGTCATCGCGCGTCTGGGCTGGCAGATAGGCGATGCGCCCGGTTCCAACAATATGCTTGATTTCTTTGCGTCCAAAATGAAAGAGCACAGCGAAATCCGCGCCAGCACGCGCTGGTTTCCGGCCTGTTCGTTTTTGCAGGACACTGCAGATGGACTTACAAGACTCGCGGATTCTGCGGCCGGAATTTATATGCTCGATTCGAACCAACGCTGGACATTTTTCGAAATTGCGGGCGCTTTGAACGCACTGCACGGCAATAAGTGGAAAGTTGTACCGACGGAAGATTTTGTTTTTGACCAGCGCATGCAGGACGAGCGGGCAAAAATGCCTGCGCTCAACAAACGGCTGACTACTCTCCGTTAGTCTTTGGTTTGGGCGGTGCAGAACTGCGTTTCAGAAGTTCGTGATGGTATTCTTCGCGGTAAATTTTTATGAACGCTATGACCAGCGCCACGACCAGCGGACCGAGAAACAGACCCATAAACCCGTAGACTTTTATCCCGCCCAACAGCGCGAAAAACAGGAAAAGAATCGGCAATTTTGCTCTGCTGCCTATTAGATACGGCCTTAAAAAATTGTCCACAATACTCACCACGCCCGCTCCCCAAAGAAAAAGAAATATACCTTTACCGACCGAACCCTGCATCAGATAATAAACCGCGATAGGCAGCCAAACGGCAATAGCTCCGACAAAAGGAATCAGTGATGCAACTGCAGTGGCAAATCCCAACAGTACCGGCGACGGTGTCCCAGCGATAAGAAAACCAATCCCCGCAGACGAACCCTGCGCCAGCGCAACCATAAACAGACCCCGTACCACCGCAGTGACAGTGGCATAAAGCTGGTCCGCGATATGGTCCTTGTGTTTCGGGTCCATGGGCACAAGGTCTTTCACAGTTTTGAAAATCGCCGGCCCGTCGCGGAACAGAAAGTAAAGCGTGAAAATCATGACCAGCGTATTGATGACGCCGGCAAACACGTTGCGCGGCAGAGTGCGCGTCATGTCCATAGCCAGCGCAAAAAAGCGCGATGCCGCGCCTATAATCAGTTTCTGCATGTCCGTATGCGCCAGACGCAGAATAGACTGTACCCGCGCCTCGACGGAGCCCAGCCAGGGTATATCTATGGAAATCTGCCCCTGCCGCCACAACTCAACCTTTGCCGCGACTTTTTCAACCACCGGCTGAAACGAACCCAGTTCCTGAAACAGAATCTGCGCCACCAACGCAAGCGGCACCGCAATCAGCAGAGTGGTGGAAAGAGTGGACAGCGCCGCGGCTAGGTTTGGGCGGTTCATCCCGACGCGGTGATTCATTTCGCGGTGAAGAGGGAAAAAAATCAGAGCCAAAACCACCGCGCCCAGAATCCCTGTATAGAAAGGCGAGAGAATATGCAGCACCTGATAGAGCAGCATCAGGAAAACAGCAATGAAGAAATAGCGGAAAACCTTCTCGCGGGTCATGCCTATAATCATATAAATTCCCGTGCATTCAGGCAACGGGACAAAATTGTTATTGTCCTTGACAAATCCGAGTTTGTCTGTTAGATTTATGTTCACTCATTATGAAAAAGAGAGATAAAATTATTTATTGGGTTTCCACGGTCTGGCTTGCGCTTGGAATGGTGTCAAGCGGAATGGTGCAGTTACTGCAAGTAAAAGAGGAAGTGGATTTTATTCTGAAGCTGGGCTATCCTTCCTATATAATGACAATACTGGGCGTATGGAAAATGTTGGGAGTTGCGGCAATCCTTGCGCCCAAATTTCCCTTATTAAAGGAATGGGCATATGCGGGGTTTTTCTTTGCCATGTCCGGAGCGGCGATTTCACATATTGCGGTAGGCGATTCCATTAAAGAAATATTTCCGTCTCTCCTGCTTCTTACCCTCACAGTGGTATCGTGGTATTTCAGGCCTGGGGATAAAAAAGTAGTTCCAGCAAGCCAATAAATGAATAAAAAGAAACCTGCGAAATCAAAGAAACCCGTACTCCTTTCAGGCGGCAACCCTCAGATAGTAAAAGCCGACGGTAACGCTCCTGTGCAGGCCTACATCGCGGCCATGCCGGGCTGGAAACAAGTTCTCGGCCGTCGTCTCGACTCGCTCATTGTGCGTACCGTGCCTGAAGTGTGCAAGGCGGTGAAGTGGAACACGCCCTTTTACGGTATCGAGGGACAAGGATGGTTCCTCGGTTTTCATTGCATGACGAAGTATGTCAAAGTTGCATTCTTCCGCGGCACATCGCTCCGTCCGCTCCCTCCCGGCGCGTCCAAGGTAAAGGGCACGCGATACCTCGACATCCACGAAGACGACAAGTTCGACGAAAAACTTGTAGCCGGCTGGATCAAACAGGCATCGAAGCTGCCCGGCTGGGTCCCGTAGAACCGTAAATTAAAAGTATTTCACGCGTCCGTCGGCCAACAGTCAGGTCACATCCCTTTCAATTCGAGCAGGACTGTTTAATAAAAGCAAAACACATATCTATGTTTGGCGCAAATGAATGAGAACAGTGATTATCGGCAACTCTGGCAGCGGCAAGACATGGCTGGCGCAGAAGCTTGCCACTGACGACACAGAGATAATCCATCTCGACGATTTGTTTTGGTTGCCCGGCGGCTATGACAGAAAGCGTAGCAAGGAAGAAATCAATCTGTTGATTGTTCAAAGCAAGCGCCGTGAAAAATGGATTTCCGAAGGAGTGTTTGGCGAACTTGCCGAACAGTATTTCGACGTTGCTGCAACTCTGATTTGGCTGGATATGCCTTGGACGCTATGCCAAACCCGGCTCAACCAGCGCGGTTCTGTGAGCAAACAGTACCTTGAAAGAGAGCAATCTGAGGAAGGGCTGCGGAGACTGCTTGAGTGGGCTTCACAGTATTATGACAGGACAGATTTGAAATCTTACAGTGGTCACCAATCTCTCTTTGACAGTTTTCCCAGAAAAAAGCGTCGCCTGAAATCAGCAGAAGACGTCACCGCATATCTGGAAAGCGCTCAACAAGATGGTGCGCCTGACGCTTTCCATGCCGCTGACCAGTGACCGTGGAAACGGTGCCGATCCTGACCTTTTAATTTTTCCCATCAAGTTCCTGATTTGCCTTCCGTCTGCAAGATAAGTAAAATAGTGGCAGGTTTGTGGTTTCGGACCTCACGCGCCCGTCGACTAGCGGTTAGGTCACAGCCCTTTCAAGGCTGTAACACGGGTTCAACTCCCGTCGGGCGCACCAATTTTCCTGCAGTTTCGGGGCAGCAACATTCCGCAATATTATTTCCCTATCCCGCCGAACTGGTGCCGGTGACGTTCCTGTTCAGCGCCTCGTAGAAGCGTTTGATGACCGGGTCGCATTTAATGTCGTTGTGCCGGACCGGTCTCACCAGATGGATGTCTTCCAGCGAGCGGCATCGGCTCAGCGCAACGTAAACCTGCCCGTAATCAAAAGCACCGCTGCCTAAATCAACGCGCACTTTTTCCAAAGTTTTCCCCTGGCTCTTGTGGATGGTCACGGCCCAGGCCAGCATCAACGGGTATTGAAAGTACGACCCGATATTGGTCGGCACGATTCTGTCCAAATCATCGTCATAAAGATATTTATACGATTCCCATGTCTCCTGTTTTACTTCAATGACTTTCTGCATGGGAGCATTGGCGATTTCTACGCGGATGGAATTTGCGGACAGTTCCGCCACCCGTCCCAGGGTTCCGTTCACCCACCGTTTTTTGCTGTCGTTTTTCGTGAACATTACCTGCGCGCCGGATTTCAGCGAAAGGTTTATCGGAGAGGGCAGTTTGTCTTCACCTAGTCCAAATTTGCCTGTGACTTCGCCTGCAAAAGTGTGGAGCGGGGAATTCAGTTTGCCCAGTTCGCGGTCATTGATGCTGTCGGCCACTCTGTTTGTGCAGGCCAATGTGATGACAGTGTCGCCCAATGGGTTGCCGGCGAGGTGCCGCTGATTCAGTACCGGCAGGATTTGTTCCACGGAATCCGCAGCTCTGACCTGATTCAGCACGGAGATAAAAGCAGGGTCGCTTTGTCTGTAAATCTTGTTGAGTTCCTGAAAGACCATCGAACATTGCTTTAAAACTTTGGCGCTGAAAAAGTAGGGGCTGTCATATTCCATCAAGGCCAGAGCTTCCGCGTCGCTTCTTTTTATAACAGGCGGCAGTTGGAACAGGTCGCCCACCATTAAAAGCTGTACTCCGCCGAACGGTTCGTTCACTTCACGGTTCCGCCGCAGAAACAGGTCAATGGCGTCAATGACATCCGCGCGCACCATGGAAATTTCGTCAATGATGAGCAGTTTCATTTTGCGGTAGAGTTGTCTGTTGCGGATGAGTTGGATATCGTTGTCCAGCACCACGCGCGGGGGAAAGCGGAAAAATGAATGGATAGTGGACCCGTTCACATTCAGCGCTGCGACGCCGGTGGGCGCGACTACGACGGTATTTCCGCTGAAAGTTCCGCGCAGAAAATGTACGAGGGTGGTTTTGCCTGTGCCGGCTTTACCGGTTACAAAAATGATGGGAGCATTCACGTTCAGCCAATCGAGCACGCGCTGATATTCCGGAGTGACTTCTATTTCGGGATTAGCGTTGACTGCGGCGGACGGATTCGGAGGGGACTTCAGCGCCTCGCGATTCAAGCCGTCAATGCTGACGGGCTCGACTCCGGCGGTCTTTTTAAATTCATCCCAGACGGTCATGAATTAAGAAATCATAATTTACTCAACATCGTAACTAATTTTACTCAATAGGATGAGTAATGGCAAGGCAGGGTTCTTCTGGGCAGGTCTGGAAAATGGCCGTTTATCTGGGTATGCGGAGATTGCTCAGCATGCGGAAACATTCTTCCACCAGTTTCCATTTCGCTTTGTATGGCTCAGGCAATGACGCGGCAATCTCTCCTAAAGACCTCTGCAGAATGGGGGATTTTTTGCGGATGGGTAAATTTTATAAATTCT
>CAYHWZ010000025.1:0-13555 GCA_964359975.1 uncultured Elusimicrobia bacterium
GCGTCCAAACTCAGCAAGTAGGTGTCGCTTGTAGTAGATATCCCAAAATTTATATCGGATGAAACTTGTATCTGATACGAAGTATACGGCACCAGCGGGTTACCATTGGGCCCCCACTGAATAGACATACTGGAAATGTCCACGTTAGATGAAACCAGGGCGGAAAACGCACTGGGCAGAGCGGGCAAGGTATAAGTGGTGACGGTTATTTCCGTGCTGGAACTGGCCAGATTGATATAGTTCGAGGTGTGCATTCTAAGGTAGTAGCTTGTATTAGGTATCAAGCCGGCATTGATTGTAACAGTAGGTTCGCGCACATCCGCAAATCCGGTTATGGCCCCGCTGGCCTGAAATACAGTAGACGTAAAAGCGTCAGTCGACGCCTTCAGAACATAAGTGGCTGTTGACCCGTCCGGCTCAATATTCCGCGCAGAAAAAACAACGATAGACGTGGTGTAGACCTGAAAACCTTTAAAACCAGGCGCGGCGGATGTGGTAACAAAACTGACAAATCTGATGTTCGCATCTACTTCTGGCTCAACCTTCACATTGACATGATATGAAGTGTTGGGCTGCAGATAAATAAAGGTGGTGGTGTTTTGGTCAGCCGGAGAATTGTACCAGGGAGAAGACAAGGCAACATTGAAGGGAACGGAAGTAACTGACACATTGTATACAGACCCGCCCTGATTGTCCCAGTTAATGACAGCGCTTCCTGTGCCCACTCCTACTGCCGCAAGATTGGCTACTGCCGCTGCGTTTACTGTGGTTTTCAGCGAAAGACCAATTAAAATCGCGCAAACCACTAAAGCGGACTTGCGCAATAAAATAATAATCCCCTTATGCGCCATATTAAGGGGACTTCCAATTTTTACAGCAGAAAGAACAGTGCTACTCGGCGACTTATGAATGATGACACCCTTCTCGCATCTTCCGCCCCTGACAACTTTGTAAGAGGAAGAAGGGATATATGTATAATTACTGAACGCTTACCAGTTTAGCAAATACCCTCCGAACTTGTCAAGAGGGTAAAAATATTTTTTACAGCTATCTTTTATCGACGGAAACGTACGACAGGTCCATGGCGCCTGTATAGTTCGCGCGCGGACGCAATAGACGATTGTCCGAAACTTGCTCCAAATAGTGTGCGCTCCAACCGGAGATGCGGCTCAGCACAAACATTGGAGTGAACAGGTCAATGGGTATGCCGATACAATACAAAAGCGAAGCGGAATAAAAGTCCACATTGGCCGGCAATTTCTTCGCGGCGGTGACCATGGTCTCAATCTGTTCAGACATTTTGTATAGTTTTTCGTTGCCGGTCTTTTCGCAGATTTTTTTTGACATTTCCTTAAGAAGCGGCGAGCGCGGATCCTGAACCTTGTAAACTCTGTGTCCAAATCCCATAATCTTCTTCTTTTGGGCAAATCCTTCCTTTATATATGTCTCCACGCGGGCTGGGTCATTGATTTCAAGCAGCATTTTAATCACTTGTTCGTTGGCGCCGCCGTGCAAAGGGCCTTTTAGCGTGCCGATGCCGCTGGTAATGGCGGAATAATAGTCTGAAAGTGTGGATGCTGTGACCCGGCAGGTAAATGTAGACGCGTTCAATTCATGGTCCGCAAGAAGCACCAAATACAGGTCCAGACACTGCGCTTCGAGTTCACTGGGCTTTTTGCCGCTGAGCATGTAGAGAAAATTCTCGGCGTGACTCAGTTCCGGTTTTGGCGCAAGCGGCTCTTTACCGTTGCGGATGCGGTCCCAGGCAGCCACAAGCGTGGACATCTGCGCAGTGAACCGCTGGGCTTTTTTCAAATTGGATTCATAGCTCATGTTGTCGGTTTCAGGGTCAAAGAATGACATGGCTGAAACCATGGTGCGGAGCACGGCCATGGGATGAACAGTCTTGGGAATTGAGCTCATGTGCTCTAATAGAGCGGGTGGCACTGCGCGCTGTCCGGCGAGAAAGGCAGTGAAATCTTTCAGTTCTGTCTTGCCGGGCAATTTCTTGAAATAAAGCAGGTAGGCGACTTCTTCGAAACTGGATCGGAACGCAAGGTCATTGATGGAGTATCCCCGATAGATGAGCCGCGAGCGGAGTCCGTCTATAAAACAGATGGACGAATCCGTTGCAACTATATCTTCGAGACCTGCGTGTCCGGCGTCTTTAGTTTTTATATCAGTCATTTGCGTTGGATTTGATTTTAGTTCAACTTATCTATATTAGCGAACTATTTGCAAAAGGTCAAGCCTTTAGAAAAAAAAGATTCGGCGGGGAAGAAAATTATTAGACGAATTGACTGAGCAGGGTTTCGGTTGTGGCTTTGCCGTCGAGCTGGAGCTTTTTGGAAAGTTCGGCTTTCTTGGTATAGAAATCTTCGCGCGCGCTTTCGTAGAATGTGCCCAGATAGACTTTGCCCGGGGTCTGCCAAAGATCGAGCGCGGCTTTTTTGTTGGTCACATCGTGTTCGGGCGGAATGTTGACGACTCTGCCGCGATAATATTTATAGGTGTCATTGAACGCGGTGCAGGGGCTGATGCTGTGAACAAAGGAAAATCCCTTGTGCTGGATGGCTTTAATGTACAGGTCTGTCATCTGGTCTATAGAACCGGTGTAAGCACGGGCAACGTACGAAACATCGTACGCGAGAGACAACGCAATCGGATTAAGATTTTCTTCCTGTGCGCCGTTGGGCAGGGCTTTCAGAGTGAAATCGTGCGAAGTGGTGGGCGAACCCTGTCCTTTGGTGAGACCGTAGACTGAGTTGTCCATCATGATGTAGGTGATGTCCACATTTCTGCGGGCTGCGTGAGGGAAATGACCGCCGCCGATGGCAAGTCCGTCGCCGTCGCCGCCGACTGCCAGCACGGTGAGTTTGGGGTTGGCGAGTTTCACGCCCATGGCTGTGGGCAGGACGCGTCCGTGCACGCCGTGGAATCCGTAACACTTGGTGAAAATCGGGAGCCGTCCGGAACAGCCGATTCCGGAGACGATGACAGTACTCTTCAAGTCGAGTTCCATAGTGACAATGGCTTTATAGATTGCGTTCAGCACGCCGAAGTCGCCGCAACCTGGACACCATACAGGGGTTACTGCGCTTTTTACCTCGGCAATGGTTTTGGGCACTGTCTGCGTGGTGGTTTCGGCCATGGTCAATTCCTCGCGATTACTTCTTCGATTTTATTTAAAATTTCTTCGGGCGTAAACGGGAGTCCGGCGCACTTGTTCAGGCGGATGGTGGGAATCATATATTTTGCCCGGATAATCTGACTGAACTGGCCGGTATAGTTGAGTTCAGGCACGATGACATGCTGAACCGAACCCAAAAAATTGCGTATTTCTTCGTCGGGAAGCGGGTTGAGCATTTTGACTTGCAGGGCTGCGACTTCGTATCCGAGCTGGTTGGCTTCGCGGATGGCACCTTCGATGGGACCTTCGGTCGAGCCCCAGGAGAGGATGCCGACTTTGGCTTGTTCGTCGCCGAACCTGCGGGTGAAACCTTTTTCTTTGGCAATAAAATCGAGTTTGCGGTAACGTTTTTCTGTCATGCGGAAATGGTTGGCTGGCGAGTAGTTGGGATCGCCGTGTTCGTTATGTTCGAGGCCTGTGGCTACGTAGGTGCTGGGAGATTCGCCGGGCACTGCAACGGGCGATACGCCGTTTTCTGTGAACACATAGCGCAGATAATCGCCGGACGAAAGGTCTTTGCGGTTACCGTTCACGCGGAGACGGTTCCAGACTTCGATAGTATTCAGTTTGGGTTTGGTAAAGGTTTGGGTTCTTTGTGAAAGTGATTGATCCGAGAGCATGATGACAGGAATCTGGTATTTTTCCGCGATGTTGAAAGCTTTGATGATTCCGTAAAAGCAGTCTTTGACATTGGACGGGGCCATGACTACGCGCGGAGCTTCGCCGTGTCCGCCAAATACTGCCTGCAGGAGATCGCTCTGCTCAGTCTTGGTGGGCAATCCTGTGGACGGTCCGCCGCGCTGGCAATCTATGATTACAAGGGGCAGTTCGGTCATGGACGCGAGTCCGAGAGCTTCCATCATTAAGGAAAAGCCGGGTCCGGACGTGGCGGTCAAGACTTTGGCACCGGCAAAAGAAGCGCCGATACAGGCGGTAACTGCGGCGATTTCATCTTCGGTCTGGATGGCCACACCGTCGAAAAGGGGCTGCTGCTTTTCCATGAATTCTAAAATCTCTGATGCAGGCGTGATGGGGTACCCGGCGTAGAATCGGCATCCGGCGTGGACTGCTCCGGCGGCCATGGCTTCGTTGCCGGACATTACGATTTTGCTGGTTTTCAGTTCGCGCGGCGGCACCTGGAAATCTTTCATTACTGTATTCTTCAGCGCCCAGGCCCAGCCGGCTTCGAGGGCTTTTAAATTACCTTCCACCACTTTTTCGGATTTGTGTCCGAACTGTTCCTTAACTACCTGGCGGATGGATTCTTTTGGTAGGCCGAGGAGTTCGGTAAGCACGCCGAGCGCTACGACATTTTTAGATTTTTTGTTGCCGGCTTCTTTGAGGGCAAGGTCAGTCATGGGCACGCCGTACGCCTGCTCCATAAATGTCTGGTCCGGTGTGAAGGCGTCGGTATCAAATAACATCATGCCTTCGGACTTCAAATCTTTGCCGTGCGTTTTGAGACATTCTTCGTCGTAACAGACGAGGACGTCGAGGTTGGTGCCTTGCGATAAAATAGGATGGTTGCCCATACGGACCTGGTACATGGCTTGTCCGCCTTTGATTTCTGCCGGGTTAGAACGGAAGGTATAAACGTCGTATTGAGAACGGGCCATTGCCATGGTTAGCATTTCGCCCGTTGATATCACTCCGGTTGTGGTTCCGGTATCTCCGCCAACGCGGATGGTAAGGTTATTAGGCATTTGCGACGTGTTAAATTATAACATATCTGGGGAATTTGTCAATGTGATAACAAGAGAGATGAGGGATGAGACGTGAAACAACTGACTGTGGCCCTTTCCGCCGATTCGGCAGACGCATGTGTTCCCCTTGAATCATTTGCTTTCCATGTGGGACATGCTTTCTTCGACTTCGCGGGCGCGGGATTCTTTGTGTTTTGACTCGATATTTGAGAGCAGACTGTAGGCAGCGGGAACAACGAGCAATGTGAGCAATGTGGAGAGAATCATACCGCCGATAACGACTTGGGCCATGGGTGCGCGGGTTTCAGCACCGGCTCCAAGCGCAAATGCTGTGGGTATGGCTGCGGTGATGGTTGAAATTGAAGTCATGATAATGGGACGCAATCTGATGGGACAAGCTTCCAGCAGGGCGTCGTGCACGTTCATGCCGGTTTTGCGGCGTTCGTTGGTGAAATCTACTAGCAGGATAGAATTTTTCTTTACTATTCCCATGAGGAGAATGAGTCCGATGGAACTGTACAGGTTCAGCGTGTTGCCGAAAGCCCAGAGTGCGATGAACGCGCCGGTGACGCTGAACGGCAGGGCAAGCAGGACGGTGAACGGGTGGATAAAGCTGTTGTACTGCGAGGCCAGCACCATGTACGCGGTGAAAAGTCCGAGCACAAAAATAAACATCAGGCCCTGGTTGGATTCGCCATAAGTGGCTGCGCTGCCGGAGAAGACCATGCGGTATCCGTCGGGCAGGACTTGCTTGGCGATTTTTTTCATTTCCGCGAGGGCTTCGCCTTGAGACTTGCCCTGGGCAACGTTGGCATAGACGCGGATGGCGCGCTGGCGGTCTTTGCGCGTGATGGACACGAGACTGGACTTTTCCTTGATTTCAACGACTTGGGAAAGGGGCACGACTTCGCCGCGGTTGTTGCGGACCCAGATTTCGCGGATATCTTCGGGACGGGAACGGTCTTTGTCCACGAGACGGACCCGGATATCGTAACGGCGTCCTCCGCGGGTATATTTGCCGATACGGATACCGCCGATCATGGCATTGATGGCATTGCCGATGGACCCGATACTTACGCCCATGGCTGCGGCTTTTTCGCGGTTGGGAATGACGCGAAGTTCGGGTTGACCGAGACGGTAATCCGAGTCCACATCCGCCATCAGGCCGCTGGCTTTCATTTTTTCCTGGAACTGTTCGCTGACTTGCGAGAGAGTATCCCAATCGCGGCCAAGGAGACTGACTTCGACCGGGAACCCGCGCTGGGATGAGAATCCTCCCTGAGACAGGTCCTGGATGACGGTGCGCTTGGCTCCGGGAATGGCGCTGAACTCTTTGCGGACCCAGGCCATGACTTCGGATTGAGCGGGCTTGCGTTTGAGTTTGGGGTCAACAGGGCGGTCTTTGCGTTCCTTTAAGGTGATGAACATATTGCCGGTATCGGTTTCACCGCCGCCGAATCCTCCGACGGATGCGAGGTACTGTTCCACAGCCGGATGCTGCATGATTTTTTCCTCGGCTTGGCGGAACACTTTGTCCGTGAACTCAAGCGACGAGCCGGTTGGCGCCTGGAGACGGACTAAAAAGCGGTTCTGGTCCTGGGAAGGGATGAATTCTTTTTTCACAATTTTTGAGAGCGGGAACACGGTTGCGAAGATGAGCAATGCAACCACAATAGTGGTCCAGCGGTGGTCCAGCACCCATCTTAATATCCGTTGATAACCGCGGCTGAGAGCGTTCATAAACCAGTCCATGCCTTTGCCGATGCGGGTGATGTGACCGGTCTAGAGGAACTGTGAACAGCGCATGGGCGCGATGGTGAGAGCTTCCACCAGTGAAAGTGCCACGGCCACGGACATGGTGACGCCGAACTGGTAAAGAAATTTACCGACGATACCGGGCATGAATATGACTGGGATAAAGATGGCCAGCACGGCGAGCGTGGCGGCAATGGCAGCGGAAGTGATTTCGCGCGCGCCGAGGACTGCGGCTTTGATACGCGAGTGACCGTGTTCGCGGTACCGGACGATATTTTCCAGGACCATGATGGCATCGTCCACAACGATACCTATGGCAAGCGTTAATCCGAGAAGAGTGAACGTATTGAGCGTGAATCCCAGAAAATAGAAGACTGTAAACGCGCCCACGATGGAAACGGGTATGGCGAGGAGCACGTTTAGCGTGGAGCTGAACGAACCGAGGAAGACCCAGCATACGAGGCCCGTAAGCAATGCGGCTATAAGGAGGTGCAGATTCAGTTCATGAGAAGACTCTTCAATATACTTGGTGGTATCAAACACAACGTTCAGTTCCATTCCATGTGGCAAAGTGGGTTTGATTTCTGCGACTTTGGCTTTGACTGCTTTGGCTACATTGACGGCGTTGGAGCCGCGCTGTTTACGGATGCCCATACCGACTGCAGTTTTGCCGCGGCTGCGTGTGATACGCGCAATATCGTCGAGCCCGTCTTCGACTGTACCGATATCGCTGATTCTGAATGTCCGCCACAGCGCTGAACCTTGACGGGCGGGGATGACAATCTGCTGAAATTCGTCCACGGTGGCAGCTTCGCCCATGACACGGATATTAAGCTGGCGTTGGGGCGTTTCGATGCGTCCGGCGGGGACTTCGGTATGCTGGGTGCGGACAGTGTTGATAATATCGTCCACGGTAAGTTCGTGCCGGCGCATTTTATCTTTGTCGAGCCAGAGACGGAGGTTGGGTTCCACATATCCGCCGAGGAACACTTCGCCTACTCCAGGGACAGTGGTGAAGGCGTCTTTAAGACGGTCTTTGGTGTATTCCATGAGTTCTTTAAGTTCGCGGTCGCCGGTGAGCGCGATCCACATGATGGGCTGGTCTTCGGGATTGGATTTGGAAATGATGGGCGGGTCGATTTCCGACGGCAGATTGCGCTGGGCCTGGGCGAGTTTGGTCTGGACTTCCTGGAGCGCCACGTTGATGTCGCGTCCGATATGGAATTCGATATTGACGCTGGCGCGGCCCTGTCGGGAAGTGGAACTGACCTCTTTGACGCCTTCCACGCTCATTACTGCATCTTCGATAACGTCGGTGACTTCGGTTTCCATGACTTCCGGCGCGGCTCCTTCCCAGTTGACGCTGATACTGACGATGGGGTAGTCCACATCCGGCAGTTGACTGATTCCCATGCGCGAGAAACTGATGGCTCCGAAGGTAATGAGACCTATCATAAGCATCCAGGAAAATACGGGATTTTTTATGGATATATCAGAAAGAGTCATTGGGATATTTTCTCCACGGCGGCTTGAAGTTCGAGCCAGAATAGTTTGGACTGGACAAGAGCGCGGTCCAGGTCGCGTTTACGTTCCTGCATGGTGTTCAAGGACTGGATGACTTCCAAATTGTTGACAAGCGCGGCGCGGTACTCGCGGACCTGGAGCTGGTAACTTTCGTTGGCTTTATCGTAGGCACGGCGGAGCTGTTTGAGACGGGACTGGGCGGAATTGAGACGGATAAGGGCATCGCGCACATCGCGGCGTATTTCGCGTTCGCGTCTTTGCAGGGCGATTTCATTTTCGCGCAGTTTGGACATGGATTCGCGCATTTGAGCGCGGGCTGTGCCGCCCTGAAAAATCGGGATATCGAGACTGAGCAGGATATCCCAGTCAATGTCCTGCTGAGAGCCGACCCGTTTTGTGTAATAGTTGCCGAGAAATCCGGCTGTGGGGTATAGAGAACCGCGGGTCAGACGCACCTGCTGGCGGAGCGACTTAACTTCTTCACGGAGTGCGCGGAGATCGGACCGGTTTTGGGCATGGGTCATGAGCTGTTCTTCGGATTCGGACAGGGGCTGGTCGGGAACAGAGTCGAGGAGCCGGGGATTTTTCAGTTCACGGCCTGTATAGAATGACAGTAGATTTATGGCAAGCGACTGGTCCTGTTGGGCGAGAGTGCGCTGGGCTTCGATTCCTTCAAGTTGGGATTCGACGGCGAGGACTTCGCTGCGACGGGATTTACCGAGACGTTCCCTTTCTTTGAGTTCGCGTACGCGGTCCTGGGTGAGATCGTAGAGGGTATTGAGATTGGACAGGTCGGTGTCGAGCTGGATAGCCAGATAGAAGACGCGGCTGACCTCAAGGAAAATTTCTCTGGCAATGCGCGCGTGTGTGAACTGTTCTTTGGCTCGGTCGTGTTTGAGCGCGGACATGGCGGCAAACTCGCGGAACCCGGAAAAAATCGGCTGGCGGAGCACGAACTTCAGTTCGGGACGTTCGGTGCGGGTAAGGTTGCTGCCGGATCCGGAATCTCCGCGTCCGCCGGAATCCTGCAAGAACTCTGTAGCGTTGAAACTGAACCTGGGCAGAATTCCTCCAAAGGCAGACTGGTATCGCCAGTCAATCTGATCCATTTTTTGCATCTGTTCTTTGAGTTTTTCGGCTTGTTCAAGAGCAAACTTGTAGCAGTCGGACAGAGACAGGGATAGCGGCTCGGCGGTTGGGGATTGTACGAGCGTGTTCTCTGCCCGGATAGGAGCAAAGAACACGCTGCACAGCAGAATGACTGCGGCTGATTTTTTCAAAAGGCGGGTTTGAAGTTTAGGACTGCAGGGCGCTGTTATTCGCAGTTATACTTTCCGCCGTGATGTTTACCCTTACCCTTGCCTTCGAACTTTTCGCTGAACTTGGCTTTTTGTTCATCGTTGAGCAGGGCCAGGACACGGTCGTGATGCTGTTTGCGAAGCTCTTCCTGCTGTTTGGAGAACTCTTCGTGCATCTTCTGCATTTCGGCTTTTTGCGTTTCGGTGAGGTTAAGCTTCTTGCCCATTTTGTCCATATGTTTGGAACGGCCTTTCATGTTGCAACAATCTCCGCCGGCGGAAACAACTGCGGCGCTCAGCAGAGCTGTCAACATTACTGCGATGATTTTCGGGGCCCATGATTTTGATGTCATAACTTCCTCCTGTCTATAAGTGAATTTACGGCTACATCAATTTAGACAAATTTGGTGCGGTTAATGTTACAGGGATATTTTAGCATATTGGGGAAATTTGGATTCAGGGTTCGATTGTAGGAATAGTCCGGCAGAAACGCGTTAAATCAAAAAGACTCTTTAACGAAGTCTTGGATGAATTCTTCGGCGGGAACAGTTTCTTCAGAACTGCCGGGCGACTGGAGGATAACGGTTTGGGATTTGCGGTTAAATCCGGTTACAAGTACCGGCTTGCCGAGGGTGATTTCCTTTTTGACCGGGTTGTGCGCGAACGGCATCAAAAGAAGCGGAATATCCTTTGAGCAGAGACGGCTGAACAGGACCTGGAAAAATCTTTGGCGGCAGGGTGTACGGCGCGGCAGTTCATCTTTAAGTTCTTCAAAGCAGAGTTGGATTTTGTCGTCGGGGATGCCGCAACTTTTCAGCAATCCAGTCAATTCATTTTGTTCTGCGGAAGTGATTTTTCCGGTGATGGATGCGGAGGACGGGTTTCGGGCGAGAATTTTCACTGTGTTCTCCACAAAACTTTGTTTGGTCATGCGGATAGATGAACGGTGACGGCTGAAGACGCGCTGGGCGAATTCTCTGATGGTGTAGAATATGCGAGCGTTGTGCGGCACTCCGCCTCCGAATGCGGCGCAGACAATGTCTCCGCGTTTTAAAAAATCAAGCAGATTAAAAATCACGCGGGTGTAGTGACTGCGGCTGAAAAAGCGCCTCTGCACCGGGCCGCGCATAAAGGGCTGCCGGTCGAGCGGGAGATGTGCGGCGGTAATGAGACCGGAATAGAAGGCGGCCACTATCCAGTTCAGTGTATCAAGCGCAAAGGGGTCGATGGCCTGCATGAGACGCATTTTGGCGCCGGGCGCGATCTGTTTGCCGGACTCGATGGCGCGGCAGAGCAGGTGTCCGAGGTATCCGGACTCGTTGCCGACGGTGTCGGGGTGCGAGATGAGCGCGAGCAGGGCAGGCGGTCGGCCGTGCTTTGTCCGCGCGGTCTGGTAAAGTTCGCGCGCCTCAGTCACGCGGCGTCGACTCTCCTCGGCAAAATTAACTTGAGTGCCGTGCGTGCGGCTGGCGGCGATTTGAAAAGTGGTCCAGTTGGCGAATGCTGACATTGACCAGCGCGTGGTGACGGCGCCGGCGAGCCAGCCGAGGACGGCTACGGGAATTTGGAATATGATCTGTTGGAGAGTGTAAGATGCGCGCGGTTTGCGCAAAATTTCCGAGTCCAGCCGGACCGCGGTACCGGTCAGGAACTCTTGGGCGGATTCGCCGGCGCTGGAACTGTTCAGCGGGTTATGGATTGGGTCTTCTTAGGATCTTTAGGCAGGATGGACGCGAGACCGCCGCCGATGACGAATTTTTCCCAGGTTCTAAGCACGTCGCCGTCCCACCAGCCGCGCTTGCACTCTTCGAACATCACAGAAAATGTTTTTTCAATAGTCCAGGCCTCTTTGTAAGACCGGCGTGTGGTCATGGCGTCGTAAATGTCCACGATGTTGACGATACGGACAAGCAGGGGAATTTCCGAACCTTTGAGACGGTCGGGGTAACCTTCGCCGTTCAATTTTTCGTGGTGATGACGGATGAGCGGGAGCGCGTCTTTGGCAGAACGCAGTCTGGAACAGATGGTGCATCCGACGACGGGATGTGTTTTCATTATGTCGAATTCGTCTTTGGTGAGTGAGCCGGGTTTCAATAAAATCGAGTCCGGGATGGCCATTTTGCCGATATCGTGGAGCACACCGCCTTTGTCCAGGATGTCGAGGTCTTCTTTGGGACGGTTGAGGAGACGTCCGAGGGCAACGGCGAAACGGGAAACGCGGTCTGCGTGACCTAGAGTGTAGGTATCTTTGGCCTCGATGATGCGGGCAAGAGTGAAAATGATACTTTCCGCGTCGTCGAGCTGGTCGTTGAGCGCTTTGACGCGGAGAAGCGAACGGATACGCGCGAGGAGTTCTACCGGGCGGTACGGTTTGGTAATGTAATCGTCCACGCCGGCTTCGAGACCTTCGAGTTTGGCGCCGAGTTCGGTGTGCGCAGTGAGCATGATGATGGGCACGAAACGGGTGGCGCGGAACGATTTCAGCTGGCGCGCGACTTCGTAGCCGCTTTCGCCGGGCATATCCACGTCAAGCAAGATGAGGTCGGGGTACTCTTTGATGGCGGACTCAATGGCTTCGATTCCGTTGGCCGCGTGCAGAGGATGATAACTGTTGTCGCGCAGAAGCTGCTGCAGGACTTCCGCGTCGGTGAAGTTATCGTCGGCAATCAATATTTTTGCGGGTTTATGTTCAATTAAAAAATGAGACCTCTTTATTTCCTGATTCCGGCGCTTGAACGCGCAAGCTGGACTGTGTTTTTCAAAAGCATGACAATGGTCATGGGCCCCACGCCGCCCGGCACCGGGGTGATCCATCCGGCTTTTTCTTTCACCGAATCAAAGTCCACGTCGCCGCAAAGTTTGCCGTCGGGCAGGCGGTTGATGCCTACGTCTATGACCACGGCGCCTTCGTGCACCATGTCTGCCTTGACCATTTTGGCTTTGCCGATGGCAGCGACCAGAATGTCGGCTTTACTGCAATATTCTACCAAATTTTGGGTACGGGAATGGACTATGGTGACTGTGGCGTGATGAGCCAGCAGAAGCACGGCAGCGGGTTTGCCGACGATAACGGAACGTCCCAGCACCACGGCGTTTTTGCCGGACATGGACAGGCCGGTGCTTTTAATCAATGCAATGACGCCGCGCGGAGTGCATGGCACGGGCACAGGGTCGGGACCGTTTTCCAGTTCGCTGATATCTTTGGCGGAAAAAAGCGCTCCGAGATTCTGCGGGTGAAAGCCGTCCACATCTTTTGAGGGACGGATGGCGGTGAGCACGGCTTTGGAATCCACCTGCGGAGGCAGAGGAAGCTGAACCAATATACCGTGTACGGCTGGATCGTCGTTCAACGCATGGACTTTGGCCAGGACTTGGGCGGTGTCTGTGTTTTGGGGGAGAGTGTGATTGAATGAAACGATACCGGTGTCCTGACAGGCCTTGTGCTTGCTCCGCACATAGACCTGCGAAGCGGAATCTTCGCCCACGAGCAGAGTGGCAAGACCGGGCGAAATGCCTTTTGTTTTCAATTCAGAAACTTCGGCTGCGAGTTCCTGTCTGATTTGTGCCGCGATCTGTTTACCGTCGATAATTTTTGCGCTCATTTCAATACCTTTTATTTTGCTTTATCGTGCAGGGGCGGCGGGAGGATGGGCGGCCGCTGTTTGTCTTCACGCACTCTTTGCAGTTCCACTTCCTTTACCAAAACGCTGGGCGCGGCGCTGGCCACGGGCACAGTGCCGGACTCGGCTCCGCAGAATGCGTTCATCACCTGTACGTCGTCGCCGGCGGCGATGATTTTGTTGATGGTAATGAGCGGAGTGCCGACGAGCTCGACTCCGCGCACAAGAGTTTCTTTGCCGGTTTCAGCGTCCACGAGCAGGACTTCTTCGGGTGTGCCGCGGAACGCCTGGTAACGGCCGCGTCCGGTGTATGTATCGCCGGAACGCGTACGGCGGATGATAAGCCCGTACGGTTTCTTCTGTTTGCGGCACTCGTCCAAAAGCATTTTTTTCAGGTCAGACGGGGATGTTTTGCGGGAAGATTCGACGATGAGATTGGACATGCGTCCGACCGGGTCGCGTCCG
>CAYHWZ010000026.1:0-13442 GCA_964359975.1 uncultured Elusimicrobia bacterium
TTCCTATGCCACTCAAATGAGAACACATATGTACCGCGAACCCGCCCTGCTGTGGGAAGAAGCGCTTGCAGTGTCGCCGGACAGCGCGCGCGTGATGAACAATCTTGGACTGATTTACGGTCAGCGCGGCGACGATGACAGAGCGCATGAACTGTTTGAAAGCGCCATCCGCATGGGAGGAGTTCCTACGCGCGCCAACTACAATCTGGGAAATCTGTATCACCGTCAAGGCAGCTTTGCAAAGGCGATTCCATTCTATCAGGAAGCGATGAAACTGGATTTCGACGATTCCGTCCTGTTCAATTCCGCCGCCGTACTTCATTTGAGGGAAAACAATTTTGCCGGAGCCCTGCCCCTTCTCATCCGCGCGCTGGAACTGAATCCGCGAAACAATGACGCGCACCGCAATCTTGCAGGCCTGTATGAACACGGCACGCCTCCATCCGGAAAAGCCCTAGCCCAATACGAACTGGCCCTCCAGCTTTCCCCGTCCGACGCGCACATACAAAACAAGGTCAACACACTCCGCCGCACGGCTTCAAAGTAGCGAGAAAAACTGAAAAAGTGTAAAATGCCTCAATGAGCAGCCACATTATGAGCAAGTCGTCGTTTGTGAAAGGCGTGCAGTGCACGAAGGCGCTTTATTTTTACAAATATCATTATAAACTCAAAGACCCGGTTTCGCCGGAAAAGCAGGCGGTGTTTGACCGGGGGACCAATGTGGGGGAACTCGCGCGGGATTTGTTCCCCGGCGGTGTGGACGCGAGCCCTGCGTCGCCATTCGAGTACGCGAAATCTGTCGAGCTGACACGCAAACTTATCAGCGAAGGCGCGCCGGTCATCTACGAGGCCGCATTCATCCACGAAGAAACACTCTGCGCTCTGGATATCCTCGTAAAATCAAACGGAAAATGGAAAGCGTATGAAGTGAAAAGTTCTGTCAATATTTCTGATACGTACAAACTGGATTCCGCGCTGCAATATTATCTCATCACAGGGTCGGGTGTGGAACTGGACGATATCTCGCTCATCAATCTGGACAAAGAGTACACGCGCCGCGGCCCGCTCGACATCCGGCGGCTTTTCAAAACCACGTCCGTGCTGAACAACGTGCTGAACCGTCAGCAATATATCCGCGAAAAAATCAGCGGGTTCACCGCCATGCTCAAAGCCAAACAGAAACCGGACATCTCCATCGGCGCGCATTGCAGCAGTCCGTACACGTGCGATTTCAAGGGGCAGTGCTGGAACGAAATTCCGGCAAAATCTGTGCTGAATATCATCGGACTGAAAGCCGCCACAAAGTTTGCCATGCACAACGCCGGGATTGTTGCCGCGACAGACATTCCGCAGGATTTCCCGCTCAAAGACGGAGAAGTTGACCTTGTCCGTCTTCTCAGGGAAAACAGGGACCATATGGATGCGGAACCTGTCCGCGAATTTCTGGACAGTCTGGAATATCCGCTGTATTTCATGGACTTTGAAACATTCCAGCCCGCTGTGCCGCTGTTTGAATTGTCGCAGCCGTATCAGCAGATACCGTTCCAGTACTCGCTGTTCCGTCGGAAAACAAAGAACGCGGAACTGGAACATTTTGAATTTCTCGCACCGCCCGGAGCGGATCCGCGTCAGCCGTTCATTGAGACCCTGCTCCGCGATGCCGGTGAACACGGCACTGTGCTGGCTTACGATCAGAACTTTGAGCTCACATGTCTGGACACACTCGCGCAGATGTTTCCGGACCGCGCGGAACAGGTTAAATTACTTGCATCGAGAGTGAAAGACCTTATGTTGATTTTCAAAAAGCGCCAGTGTTTCAAGCCCGCGACCAAAGGTTCTTATTCGCTGAAGGAAGTGCTTCCTGCAATGGTTCCTGACATGAGTTACACCGGACTGCCGATTTACAGCGGAGTGATGGCCGCGTCCGCCTATGACAAACTCCAGACCGAGACCGACCCGGCAAAAATCGCCTCAGCCCGTAAAAATCTGCTGGAATACTGCCGCCAGGACACGCTCGGCATGTCGCATATCCTCGACGCGCTGGAGAGAATGGTGTGAGCGCAATCGCGCACATCCGTTGAACAGGCGGATTGCCTTATGTACGTTCAGATAGCTATGAGAAGGTCTGGAATTGATGTGCTTTGAGTCTGGTCAGGTGCTGCCCTTCACCTGCTCAATCTCCGTCAACGGCAGCGCTGTTATCCTGGATGAGATGGAGTATTTCTTCGTGCCGGGGTAAATGACATAGAGGTGCTCCAGATGCAGATCTTTCAGAGCACTTTCCATGGACTTGGTTCTTGACGGAGCGTCGGCGTACTTGAATTCTGCGCCCCATATTTTTCCCCGTTCCTGCCAGAGAAGGTCCAGTTCCGCGCCTGAATGGGTGCCCCAAAAAAACGTCTCCTGAGATTTCAGCGACAAAGTCCGGAGCAAAGTTTCAAGCGCAAAACCTTCCCACGAAGCGCCGAGCTTGGGATGAGTCCACAGGTCTCTTTCCGATTTAATGGTCAGCAATTTGTGCAAAATACCCGAGTCTCTCACATAGATTTTGGGCCGCTTTATCAGCCGTTTTCCCAAATTGGTGTGCCATGGCTGCAAAATCCTCACCATAAAGATATTTTCAAAAATATCCAGATAGTGGCGTACTGTCATGTCGGATATACCGAATGACCGGCCCAGCTCAGAGAAGTTCACAATCTGGCCATGATAATGCGCCAGCATCATCCAAAATCTGCGCAATGTGCCGCTCGGGATGCGGATACCCAGTTGAGGAATATCCCGTTCAAATAAAGTCGTCAGATAATTATCCAACCATTCCTGCCATATATCCTGATTGGACGCGAGGTATGCTTTGGGAAACCCGCCTTTCAGCCAGAGTCTGCGGAGATTTTTTGTGCCCACGTCATTCAGTCCGAAACCTCCCAGATGACAATAGGCAATCCGTCCGGCCAGCGACTCGGAAGATTGTTTTAAGAGAGCGCCTGATGCGCTGCCGAGTATCAGATACTTTTGCCTGGGAAAATGATCGACCAGATACCTTAACAGGGGGAACAAATCGGGCCGGCGCTGTATCTCGTCAATAACAATCAGACCCTTTAAGGGCTGAAGCAGCAGTTGCGGTGATTCAAACGAGGCCAGGTCCGACGGGTTTTCAAGGTCAAAATAATGGTCGCCGCGCAGTGACTTGGCCATGAACGTCTTGCCGCATTGCCGCGGTCCAAGCAGGGCGGTGACCGGGAACGTACGCAGAAGCTTCCGTACCCTGGCGGTATCATTTTCACGCGGGAATATCATGGACCAACTATACCATACTGTCATTGAAATATCAAGTATACTATATGATATTTCAATGATTGTGAATTGTCTCCCGTGTAAACATCTGCTGGAATACTGCCGCCAGACACGCTCGGCACGGCACCTCTTATTTGATATAATTCAAATGAGAGGGGGAGTGAATTGAATAATAGAAAACTCATCCGTGCTGGTTCCACCGCGTTGCTCCTGCTGACCGTCTTACTTGCCGCCGCATCTCCATCCTATTCAGCATCCAAAGGATTGGATTCTGCTGTACAAAATATTGCCGAACAGATATTGGCTGAACCAAAACTCCAAAATGAGTCCATTGCCATTCCGCCGTTTCTGACATTGGACAACAATACCACCATGCTGGGAAAACTCATTTCCGAAAAGCTCATAACCAGATTTGCCGAATCCAAGAAAATAACAACCGTGGAACGGGACAACATATTCAAATTGACCGATGAGATGAAACTCGGCATGACCGGATTAGTTGACCCCAGGACAGTCCAGCAGGTGGGCAAATTCTCCGGCGCATCTTTTGTCCTCGTCGGCACAATTCAGAAGGTCGGAAAAGAAATTCAGATAAACACCCGGCTCGTAAGAATAGAAACATCGAAAGTTGAAAAGTCCGTGGGGACAGTTCTTAAAGCCGCTCCTGAGATCATGGAACTCCTTGCGCACGAGATACGGACTTTTCTGCCTGCGTCCGAACAAACAGAGCAGCGAAAACTGACGCGCGCGGATTTTGAAAAGATAATAAAGGATTATGCGCAGCTGCAGGATGAACTTGAGAAGTTGAAACAGCAGACAGCGCAGGCAAAAGATGAAAAGGGCAAAGTTGAGATTGAAAAGAGAAAAGCCGAGACGGAAAATCTGCTGAATGCAAACGCGTACAGGGCAATGGGAAACGTGTCATATGAACTTGGAAACCTGAATTCCGCGATTTCTGAATTCAATAAGGCGATAAAAATCAATCCGAATGACGCCGAGGCCCACTTCAATCGCGGGTTTATTTATGGACAGATGGGCGACAACGACCGTGCAATTTCCGACTACAACAAGGTGCTGGAAATCGACCCGAAGGATGCCGAGGCCTATTTCAACCGCGGAGTTGCCTTTGGAAAGACGGGCGACAATGTCCGCGAAATTTCCGACTACAACAAAGCGATAGAGATCAATCCGAAAGATGCGCAGGCCTATTACAACCGAGGTCTTGTCTGCAGTCAGATGAGAGATAATGCCTGCGCAGTTTCTGATTTCAGCAAAGCGGTGGAAATCAATCCAAAGTATGCCGAAGCTTACTGCAATCGCGGCGTGGCTTATGGGCAGATGGGCGACAATGTCCGGGAAATTTCCGACTACAACAAAGCAATAGAGCTCAATCCGAAATATGCCGAAGCTTACTGTATCCGCGGTATTGCATATTACAGGAAAGAGCAAGTCAGCGCGGCAAAAAGAGATATACAAAAAGCGTGCGATTTGGGATATGACAAGGCATGTGATGTCCTGGACAAGCTGTGACGTTCCGGACGAGAGGGGATAAATGACCAGACTATTAGTGATGATTTTGTCGCTGTCTCTCTGCGGATGCGGTATTGCCATTCCTATAAAAAAAGCCCAGAGCAAAGTGAATGATTTGAGAATTGGAATGAGCCGTGATGAAATAAAGCAAATACTCGGCAAACCGCTGCCAAGAGAAAATGCTCCGCTGAAGATTGACGAATCAGTCTATGAAATCGAGCGTTATTATCTGTATATAGGACTCGCACCCGTTGTTCAGTTTGTTGAGGGAATGGCGACCGCAACATTTTTGTGGTGGGTTCCGGTGCATTGGGTCTTTTCAGAGGACGAATCATTCATCGGCAGACCTTATGAAATGTACTTCATAGACGGAAAACTCGCATGGTGGGCAAAGAAGGGCTCAAGAGCCGGAGCCCCGAAAGAAATAGATAATTTCCTGATTAAGAGCAAACAAGTTGCCGAATGATTGCGGCGTTCACAAAACCGCGTCTGCATGTCCGCTGGATATTTCGCCCCATAAAATAGTAGAATCTCTCTCATAAGTTCGCTGGGGTAGCTCAGTTGGTAGAGCACTTCCTTGGTAAACCAAAAAACACTCTCGGGCAAGTTTCACTAACCTCATTTACCGTCGGAACATGTTGGAAATGGTTGGATATGATACCCCCATGTTTTAGCAAGTTTTATACCGTAGGTGGTACGGGGATTTATAGTGCATTTTCATGTTCAGTATGTTCCTGTACTCGTTGGGCTTACAGCTGACGCCGTGTATTACCGATTGCTCGGTTGTCAGCACGATACCTATTTTTGGTATAATCAAATTATTACAGTCCATTATTATATTCGTCACGAAAAGTTAAGTTTTGCGCAACTACCAACAGGGGCGGACGCATAAATGTAGCCGAGAGGGGGCGGGAAGATCTCCATCGTATGAAAGAGTTATTATGGATAGTTTTTTTTGTGTGGATATTGTTATCCGCAAGCAGTTTCAATCCCTTTCTTGTTCTCAACAGGGTAGTATTTGTTAGCGCTGTGCTTGTTTTTGCTTATCGGATGGTTTGCAAAAATATAGACCGGAAGAACCTGCAGAAAAAAGAATTAAATATAATACTTATAATGATTATTTTGGGCGCTGGATTCATGTCCTCATATTCGTATTTCACTAAACATAGAAATATGAGGGAAGAACATGCAAGATTTGAAAAACTACGCCACGAAGTACAGCTCATGGCAGATGAGAAAAAGAAACGGAAGAGACAAGAGGCAGTGGTGAAGTTTGATAGTTTCATCAGTGCGGCAAAAGCCAAGTTTACGCTTAAAGACTTCAATACTACATACCAGCTAATCACCGAGTGTCTTAAACTAAATAAACAGTTCCAGTTGGAAAAGGATCTTGATGAGCGTGCCAAAACCATTTACATAGAATCTGGTGCGATTGTAGCAAGGAAACTGCTCCAACAGAGAAAATTTGATGAAGCGCTGATTGTATCTGACGGATTACTGGCATTGTCCGAGAACAATACAGAAGTTGTGGTTATACAAAAAAAGGCAGCACTCGAGATCGGAAAGGAAAAACAACGACGTGAGGCGCTTGCGGCACAAGAGTCCAATCGACTTAAAGTGGAGGAGTCAAAACGAACACATGCGTTGTTTGAGTTCAAGAGTAGAGTAACGGACATGGCGGAAAGAAGAATGAAAGACCGCGGGTTTAATTATATGACCGATTTTGACCATATCTCGCGACATGAGAGCGTTTTCCAAAACGAACTAAAAACCAGCACACATTGGGTCAAAGGCATGCTTGAAGATAAATATGGGGAGAAGTATATAGGTAAATTCGATTCCAAAGAAATTGAACGAATAGTTGAGAGCTTCTTAAGAACAAAGGTATATGAAAAAACTCACTGAGTATGGCCTTAACCGTGTTCACACCATGTGCATGATGGGAAGTGGATGCGTGTGCAAGAATCTCGATGACAGGGGGAGTAGGATCTCCATATTGTCCGTTAGGTGGCCCGTCGCCAATCACAGTAGACGACCAATATTATAGGTCAGGGTACTGTGACTTGAAATTCAATATTAAAATAAGTATTAAGGAGGGTGTATAATGGCCTGTCAAACCATGGTTAGTACATTAGGTATTTTGTTGGAAATAATCGGATTCGTTACTTGGTTAAGATATCCAATGCCGTCCAGTATTTTCGTTGAGGATGAGGGGACGACTTTCGAAATTACTTGGAGCGAAATAACTGAAAATAGGAGAGCCACATTCAGTAAACATAAAATGTTCAACCATGTCGGATTGATTCTCGCAGTTACAGGATTAGTCCTTCAACTTGTTTCTAATTTTACAAGATAATCATATAATGACCGAACAATTTGACCACGTGATTGCTGATGTGAAACGAAAATTCTACATTTTACAATCCAGCACAAAACATCGCCTATCTGCCCTCCCCCAAGACACGCCCTCTGCTGGGATCTATATTTTTTCAGAAAATGGGCGGTCACTATATGTCGGCAGGACAAACAACTTACGAAAGAGGCTTCAATATCACACAAGAAGCAATCATAACCAAGCGACATTCGCATTCCTTTTAGCCAGGCACGCAACTGGAAATCTTAATGCATCCTACCAACCCAAGGGGTCAAGGCAAGACCTGCTCACCAATACAAGGTTCCGTGACGCCTTTGATGACGCACGAGAACGAATTAGAAATATGGATGTGCAGTTTGTAGAAGAAAAAGAGCCCATCAGACAGACTATTCTGGAAGTATTCACAGCATTCCAGACAAAAGCGGAGTATAATGATTTTGACAACCATTGATAAGCAGGACGATTTACGACCTTCCAAACAAAGCGGTCATTGATGAACGGTAATCGCGTCAATCAAGAAGGACACGCTTATGCAGGAAGTCAGAGACAGGTACAGGCTTATGTAAATCGGAGACGCGCAGAATTAAACAAGGCCATAATGAAAGAATTATCTTCTTACCGGATAACCGATATCCAGTGGGTATCCCCGCTTGAGGCCGAGAAATTTAGAGAATATAAAGATACTGATTTTCTCAATGTCTTAGGATTAAATCGGGTTGAGAAGAAACTAAAAAAGTTCTGGCCAGCCAAAGGGCCGGTATGGGATGCTCTGGCAACTATAGATTTTGAGAACTCTGACCGGGGAGTGATCCTCGTTGAAGCGAAAAGTCACCGTATGGAACTTTTTAGTACCTGTATGGCAGCAAGCAACGAATCCAAGAAGATAATCAATGCTTCCTTGAGTCTGACCAAAGCATGGTTTGGAGTTGATCCAAACAAGGATTGGACTCGCCCGCTTTACCAATTTGCGAACCGACTTGCCCATCTGCACTTTCTAAGACAGATATGCGGTATCAAGGCATGGCTCGTGAATATTTACTTCATCAATGATCCATACCGTCCGACGAGCAGAAAACAATGGAATGACTTTCTAAGAGAGGTTAGGACCGAACTCGGATTAAACAGAAGCTTTCAACACAACCATAACTGCCAAGTGGATCCCAGAACCTTCTGCCTAGATTTATTTCTCTTGGGAGAATCTACATAAACTTTAAATATGACTGAGGTATAGCTTACAATCCAATGTGTGAGACCACTTTTGATAAGATATATCTGATTGGTAATGGGGTTTCAATGGCAGCTGGACTGTAAAGTTTTAGCGTTTTTGACCCATCAGTTGCATTGGTTTTGACCCACCCCCCTCAATATATTTGACATGATATTTCAATCGGATAAATTTGCTTGCCGGGTCAATATTCGTTGCAACTAGTGGGTCAATTTTGCTTGCAACTTTACACCCCAAGGGCGGAGAACCGGAGTGGGCGGTTATGTCGGATACTCTGTATTCGGTCATGGCTCCGCGACTGCGCATGTTATCCCCAACTGACGCGGCTTTGGACTTCACGAACTTCAAGCGCCTTTGGCAAAAAGTTAAAAGGATATGGATTGAAGGAGGATATGAAGATTTCCGGTTCCACGATTTGAAACACACTTATGGCAGCCACACCGTTCGCGCATCAGCTGACATGATTACGCACAAGGCCGTGACCCGTCACAAAAGCTTGAAGATGATGGAGCGCTACAGTCACTTCTTCCCCGAGCGCGTGCGCAAGGCCGTACTGAGCCTGGATACTGTACTGGCGGTTAAGCCCGATGTGTTGAAGGCTATTGGGGCGGAGGCGGTTGGTGTGAAGGCAGTGGCGGTGGTCAGTGATAAAGTTGTCGGAGTTGCGATTGAGTCTGTGAATGATTTACAGGGTCGTTGAAAACTCGGGAATGTTATCGTGCCTTTTTCCCATGCACCGTTTTCCGATGACTTCGATTAGTATGCTTAACCAATGCACTTGCATGCTCCAAGATATTGCTGGGATTGGGCAATAGAAAGCCGTAAACACTCAGGTCTTCATCAAGGTCGGGCCAATGTATACCGTAACCTGCGGGCGATATTTCAAAGTGTTTGAGCTGGTCTTGGGTTGCAGAAGAAAGTCGCGGATACCATGCCAACGGCACTGATATTTCCCGGCCATCACTGAGCCCGACACGCATAGAGTCGCCGTCAAAGACGACCTTTATGATTGCGGGCAGACTAATCTCTTCACTGACCGAAGTGTTCATCCCATTTCTCCTCTATCTCATTAACCCTTTCCCTCAATATCCCCAGTATTGTCCTGAGTTGAGTCGGATTCAGATTGTAGGTCCTGACCAGCTGACACGACGGAATCCAGAATTTTGCTTCTCCTCCTTGCCCAATTACATGCACATGGCAAGGTTCTGACCGTTCATTGCTGTAAAACAAAAACCTGAATCCTTTATCGCGGAAGACCTCGGGCATAGCCTACTATAACAATTTTTCAGCACGACCTCAAATAAATATACCAGACGCAGTGTTTTTGTTCAAGACCTATTTGCAGATGCTGTTTTGGACAACGGAAACCGCGTTTTTTGAGGATTTTCCGGCGGCAATGACCTTTGGTGGCCGCCCACCCTCACTCCCTCCTGTCCTTGGCCTTGGCTTCGGCCTTCGTCTGCCACTTCATGTTTGACGGCTTGTCAGCACCTCCGCATTTGAGGGGAACGACGTGGTCCACGACATAGCCGGGACGCCCGTGCGGATAACCGGTTTCTTTCATAAATTGGTGTTTGGCCGCCGAGCTCCGCTCAATGCGGCCATGGCCGTCGCGCTTGACCCCAGGGATGGCTCTGGATTTACTGTAGACAGTAACGGTGTAGGACTTTGAGCGGGTGCGTACCGAACTTCTGGCGCGCGTGTGACTGGAGTAAGCCCTGCCCGAAGCGTGGTGGCCACCGCGCGCAAATACCGGCATGGAAATGAAAGCGAGGACAGAGCCAAGAATCAGTGAGCGCACGAAAATATACATCATAGCTTGAACGAGGTCTCCTTGCAGAACTTTTCCAGGGACTTGGGCATTCCCACGGCCTTCACCACTTCTCTCATGGCCATGCCTATCTTCTTCCGCTCCTGCTCATGCCTTTCGCAAAAGACGTAGGCGTCATCCTCTTTCTCTCGGAGTTCCCCACAAAATGGACAAAGCGACATCGCATCAGAAAATCCGCGGATGGCAAGTTCAACGAGCTTTCCCAGTAAGTCTTTAACAGCGGCATCAGTCCCCAATCAGAATAAATGGCACCTAGTAGGATGGGTGCTCGTAACCAGCCCGGCGCACATCGGCGCGGGCTAGGCGGATGGCTTCGCGCTTAGACTTTCCCGCTTATACAGGGTCAAAATTCGTTGCAACTGATGGGTCAAAAACGCCTGCAACTATACACCCATCTTAGCAAGAGATTCGGCATATTCTATGTTTTCCCGGCACTTCTCCTGGAGGTCGCTATCCTTTAGCCCCTTCGCAATCTTAAGAGCACGTTGGCAGTAGTCAGCCCCCTCCTCATAGTCTCCATTAAATATATAGATATGACCTATGGAGTTCAGCGCCCTGCCTTCGCCAACGGAATCATTCGCACTACGATATGAATCAAGCGCTTGTTCAAGGTATTTTACCGCACCCACATAATCTTTTAATTCCATGGTGGCCACGCCAGCGTAATAATTAAAGTCTCCAATATCCTTTTTGCGACCGGAAACTAAGGCCGGCTGTAATCCCAATTTGAATACCTTTAGAGCGCTTTCAAATGAACCCATATTAAGTTGTTCTCTGCCGTTTTCCAGCATTTTATCCAAATCGTCGGCAAAGCACGGACATGTGAAGAACACAACGAATGCCAACAGACACTCTCCCAATATAGAGATTCCAATTGAGGCATAGGATAACTTAAATTGTTTCAGAAACATTGGTCCCTATCTATTCTTTGATTTACTCACAGCATCCTGAACAGCTTTGGAAATATCCAATGCGTGTTTCTTAACATTGACACTTTCAATATTATCAATAATTTTCATCAATCTTTCAGAGCAGTTTGACGCCTTTGCAGTATCTCCTGCTGTTAAATAGATATATGCTAAAGTGCACAGAGTCGATGCTTCAAGAGAACGATTCCCACTTTCTTGACTTACTTTCAATGACTTCTCTAAATAGACCAAGGCCTTCAGAGTCTCTCCGGACTCCCTGTAAATTTTACCAAGGCAATCCAAGACTTTCGCTTCCCATTCCTGGTCCTGTACTTCCTTAAACATTTTCAGAGCTCGATGAAAGTACTCAGATGATTTCCCGTAATCTTTGTGTTTCCAATAATAGATGCCCAAGTTATTTGAAGTCAGCGCCTGCCTTTTCACATTCTTCAATTTTGTGTCTATGACAAGACACCGATTCCATCCTTCCAGTGCCTCTTTATCTCTATCAGTCTTAAAATAAACGCCAGCAATATTGCGCAGGAATTCACTTATTAAATCTTCATTTTTTTGTTCTGTTGCAAGTATCAGTCCCTCGTTAAAGGTCCTCTCTGCTTCACGAAAATTCTGTTTATCAAAGCTTTTATTGTTTTCTATCTTCATCATATTTTTGCCCTCCTCAAGAAGACTATTCAATCTTGATGAGTCAGCATGTACCCAATTGATTGAAGCACAAAGAAACAGAAGCCCAGCCATAAAATGCAACTTTAACATACATAGTGTCTCCTTTTGTCCATCATATTTCCATTTTCTATCAATCCCCAATCAGTATAAACGGCGCCCAGTAGAACGGGTGCTCGTATCCGGCCCTGCACACATCCGCTCGTGCCAGACGTATAGCATCGCGCTTAGATTTTCCCTCTTTCACATATGCAAAGAACTTCTCCACGAGCATGGTCGTGGATTCCTCGGCCACGCTCCACAAACTGACGAGCACGGACTTCGCACCTGCATACTGGAATGCCCGGCCCAGTCCCATAACGCCTTCACCACTTACATTTTTTCCCAATCCCGTCTGACACGCAGTTAGCGCTACAACATCTGCATTCAGTTTCAGTTGCATGACCTCGGTCATGGTCAGGAACCCATCATTGTCTTCATCCGTTCCCAACTGGTTCAGGACAAGCGCGGGCTCTTTGATGTAGGGCACGGTCCCATCTAGAATCCCGTGCGTGGCAAAAACCAGGTTCTTGTACTTGGATAAATCCTTCCTTTTGAGTTCCTTCTCACTTGCGGTCACGCCTGTCAACGTGTCAACGACTTCTCCGGCAAAGACTTTGCCCGCCAAATTCTGTGCGAGGACGCTGGTCTTGTCCAGCCGCGGAAAGGTAATGTCTTCGTCTTTTGCAATGTCTTTGGCGTCACCGCTCCCCACACGCGCGCCTCCCAGTCCCATCTGCTTGACCACAACCCCCATTGTTTTGAGCTGATAGTCGCTGCGCGGGGTGCGGGCAAGGCCTGTGCCTCGCACGCGGCTGTCGGCGACTCCAAATATCGGGTCGGCCAATATGAACAGCGGCTTTTCTGTCGGCGTCCACTTCTTCAATGTTCTCTGCGTGGTCAGAGCCGTTGCCGATTGATAGTAGGTGATATCGTATTCGTCGCCCACATAATTAATCCCAACTGGCGCCGGGCCATGACTTCCTTCAGGCATCTGCAGTTGGGCTGGCAGTGACATCACCAGGGCTTCAAACGGGAGTATTCCCAGAACTTCGTCGGGCATGATGATGAGTTTTGAATTCTTGGAAACCATTAGACCACCGTCTTTATCCTTTGCCTCAAGGAAAGGTTTCAAAAGCAGGTCGTAGAGTTTCTTCCCGACACCGGCGTCATACTCTGCAAGCTGGGATATGTTTTCTATGTTTTCAAAGTATCCTCGGTACTTCTTCACCAGTCCCGCCAGTTCTTTCCGTGTTGTCTTGATATCCCCGGCAATAACTATCTTCCCGGACTTTACAAAAAACACTTTTGTATAGGGCTCCGTCACCTCATATTCAATGATGACTTCATCTGACTTGAGCGGAATATTTTCCACATACACCGGCTGCGGATACATCACAGAAGCATACTCCGGATATTTTTTTCGCAGACTTGCCACAAAAGTTTCCTGCTCTTTTTGGAGTCCGGCAAGCTCCAGTTCAAGTTCCTTAGACCGCTCCGTGTTTTTCTTCTCAAACGCGGCGTCCATCTGTTTGTAACGAGATGCAACCTTATTCGTAAGTT
>CAYHWZ010000027.1:0-13308 GCA_964359975.1 uncultured Elusimicrobia bacterium
GAATTTTTCCATTATCAACGGGCAGATGTCGTCGTCCATCAGCAATACATTCATCCTCACTCCCAAATCTCCGGGAAAATTCATAATCGGGCCGTTTTCCGTCAGTGTGGACAATCAGACGTACCAGACCCAGCCCATTAATATCGAGGTAGTCAACGCACAGTCTCAGCCGCAGTCCGCTCCGGCGGGACAGGCACAGCGCGGCAGTCAGGCGCCGGGCGCGTTCGTCAGTCTGACCATCGATAAACGTAAGGTCTATGTGAATGAACAGGTGGTGATGGCATTCCGCTTTTACTGCCGTGTGCCGCTGGTGGCGAATCCTGAATATCAGCCGCCGGAAAAGACCGGTTTCACTTTTGAAGACCTGCCTCCGCCGAGGAATTTCAGCGAAAGCGCTCACGGGGCGCAGTATCAGGTGACGGAAATAAAGACCGCGCTTTTCCCGACGAAAGCAGGGACTCTCACCGTCCCGTCCGCTGCTCTTAAAATACGTGTGGAAGATATGGGCGACCCGTTTGCCAATGATTTTTTTCGGCAGTTTTTCCGCGGCGGCGGCCGGGAGTATCTGTTGAAGACCGAACCTGTGACTCTGCAGGTGAATCCGCTCCCCCAGGGCAAACCATCGGGATTTTCCGGCGGTGTGGGCGAATTTAAATTGACTGCTGCCGCGGACAAATACCGCATTTCTGTCGGAGAACCGCTCACTGTCACAGTGTCTGTGGCAGGTTCAGGCAATATCCGCTCGCTCGGCGACCCGATTTTCCCGCCGTTTACAGGGTTCCGCAAATACGATACCGCCAGTTCACTCAATATTGACCAGTCTAAAGGCGCCGTCGAAGGTTCAAAGGTTTATAAGGTGGTGCTGGTCCCGCAGACGTCAGGCAAACAGACGCTGCCTCCGATTGAGTTCAGCTATTTTCATCTTGGGTCGAAAACGTTCAAGACCATATCAGTGCCTGCAATCAATGTCGAGGTTTTACCGTCAAAGTCCACGGGTGTGGCCATCTCGCCTATTCTCACCGCGCAGTCTGTCCAGCAGCTTCAGCAGGAAATCCGGTATATCCGCCCTGACGATAAATCGCCCAAACCATTCAAGCTTGTCACGGACAGCCGGTGGTATTGGCGGCTGAATGCTCTGCCTGTTCTGTTCCTTTTTGCGGGGATTATGTATCGCGGCCGGCGGTACTGGATTGAGCGTGACCCGCGCAGGTGGCGTCAGGAAACCGCGTTCCGCAGATTCGAATCTTCTCTCAAGTCCGGCGGCCAGAAAGATTCGGCTCAGTTCATACTTGCCGCGGTACAGGGTTACTTTGCAGATAGGATGAATGCTGCCCAACAGGGTCTGTCGCTGAAATCTGTGGAATCTTTCATTGCCAAAGCGGGCGTGCCGCAGGATTTGGTTGATGAGCTGAAGGAACTTTGGAACGGGCTCGAGTTTGCTGCTTTTGCGCCTGAACAGTTTCGCGGACAGACCATGCAGGACCGTGCACTGATGGCGGTTTCGGTGATAAAGAAAATCAATGGCAGGATGGGGGCGCGCAACGGTAAGAAAATCGGAGCCGGGTTGGCATTTTTCGTTGTCTTACTGATTTCATCCGCGTTTGCGCAGGGCCGGTTCAGCGACGCGAACGAGCTCTATCGGCAGGGACAGTTCGGACGCGCGCGCGAAGTATACGAACAGGATTGGGCCAATGGTGCGCGCAGTTTTGACCTGGCATTCAATCTGGGAAACGCCTGTTTCAAAGCCGGTCAACCGGGATGGGCAGTGGCTTACTGGACCCGCGCGTGGCGCATTTGCCCGAGAGACAGCGATGTGCGGTTCAATCTGGGAATGGTTTCGGGGCAGTTGGGCCGTTCGTTCCTGTCTTCATCTTTTCCGGTAAGGATGTTTCAGAATATTTATTATGGGTTAAGTCTCAACGAGCTCAGTATCTGTTTTGCAGTCATGTTGTGGCTGTTCTGTTTTTCTGCGGGCAGGGCAATTTTTCAAAATAGACTGCAGTTCGGCGGCAGCTCAAAACTTCTGGCCGCTGGTTTCGCTATAATTGCCATCTGGTTCGGCGCGCGGTACTGGACGGAGCGGGTGGAAGTTTCTGCTGTGATTGTGGAGCAAAAAGCCGAAGTGCGCTCCGGTCCCGGCGGTCAATTTTCCGTCGGGTTCACCGTGCCTGAAGGCCGGGCAGTAACTCTGCTGAACGCGTCGCCTCAATCCGGTTACCTGGAAATCGGTCTCCCTGACGAAGGTCTAAAGGGCTGGGTGAGGGAAAGTTCCGTGACGCGGCTGTGAAAATAATGTTCAAGCGTTCTGCGGTGAGCGCGCCGTTTGCGCTTTTTTTTGCCATGTTGATGTGCGCAGGATTTTCGGCAGGTGCCGGCCTGCGTGAAATTGTGATAGACAGCTTCTCGGACGAAACAACTGCGGAGGGAATTCCAAAAGGGTGGGAGAGTCTTACATTCAAGAAAGTGCCCAACCACACACAATATTCGATTGCAAAAAGCGGCGCGGATTTTTTCGTGAAAGCAGTGAGCAGGAACTCATCTTCGGCGATTTTTAAGCAGGTCGGCCTGAGCGCAAAAGAGTTTTCCGTCCTGAAATGGCGGTGGAAAATTGAAAACGTCCTGATCAAAAGCAACGCTGCCAAAAAGTCCGGCGACGATTATGCCGCCCGAATTTATGTGGCGTTCAAGTACGACCCGGCGCAGGCCTCTCTCTGGGAAAAGGCGAAATACGGCGCTGTCAAACAACTGTACGGGAAATATCCTCCGAAAGGCGCGCTGGTCTATGTCTGGGACAATAAACTGCCCGTCGGCACAGCTCTCGACAATGCTTACACTGACCGCGCCAAAATCATCGTGATTGAAAGCGGAAAGGAAAAAGCCGGTCAGTGGGTTTCAGAGGAACGGAACATTTATCAGGACTATCTGAAACTTTTCGGTCAGGAACCGCCGGAAATCCTTTTCGTGGCCGTGATGTCGGACACGGACAATACCGGCGAATCAACAGTCGCCTATTTCGACGATATTTCACTTGGGTCGAAGTGAATCGCTTCCCAGCACCCTTTACCCTTCACTTTTCACTCCCTTGGTACAAATTATCATTGCCTATGTGAATTTAATTTGATATATTCTTGAATATATCATGGCTGAGAACGCGAACCATCCGGTGGTATCAGAAAAGGAAATGAGTTTCCTGCTGACCGAAATTGAAAGGAAGGTTCTGCAAAACAGGTCAAAGTACAACGATAACGAAAAAGCCATAAAAGATTTCAGACGCATTTTTGACCAGGATTCCTCCCGCATGAACCAGGCCATTTTCAACGACCACCCGTCCGAGGAAATTTATCACGAAACTCTCCGTACTGTTGCAATTTTAATGGAAATTCTTTTGCGGGCGCGCAAAAAGTGATCTGTCCCAGTTGCGGCGATTCGCTGGGTGAATCGGTAAAGCACTGTATTCATTGCGGTATTGCCATTACTCGGCGCAGTGTGCAGATGGTGCAGGTCATCAACAATTGCGGATGGGTGGCGCGCAGAGCGCTGGGCGGATTTTTTTCCGGAGCGACAGGATGTGTCATTGCCATGGCTGTAGGACGGGCCGGCGCAGCCGCGGATGGTATGGGACAGTCCGCGTCGTTGACGGAAATATTGGCGCAGTTTCCCGGCCAGCACCCGTTTGCCACAGCCATTGCCGGATGTTTTTTCGGCACGGTGGGCGGTATTATCGAGCGGTCCGCGTACAAGGCAATCCTCGGCGGCTGGCTCGGCATGATCGGCGGCATGATCGGCGGTCTTGCGTACCCGATGTTTCAGAATATTTTTCAAAGTTTCCACTACGGATTTTCGTTTTCCATGGCCGGCGCGTGGTGCATTGCCGGAGCCATGGTCGGACTGAGCAGCGGACTGCTTGAAGGCACACGCAGCAAAATCACAGCCGGTATCCTCGGCGGTCTTATCGGAGGCGGTGTCGGCGGCGGCATCGGGTCCCAGATGTACGGAGCCCTGCTGATGGAAATCGGCGGCGCACAGACTCCGTCGTGGGGCGCGTCCAGAGTGGTGGAACTTCTTTCCGGAGGATTGATCGGAGCGTTAATGTGGTTTGCGCTTGGAGCGGCGGAGAAACTTTACATTTTTCGCCGGCGTCAGATGGTGGGCGCGATAAAAAAGGTGTGTGACTTCTGTCACTTTGAGAACATTCTCAAGGCCTGGTACTGCGCGCAGTGCGGCTCTGCCCTGCAGGTTGCGGCGAACCGTGAACAGATTCAGCCAACGCCGTTCCGGGGGTTGGAACGGGTATCGAACGCATTTCTGTTTCTGTCGTGGCTTTCGTCGGCGGTTGGCGTGGTGATGGCTGTTGTTATATTCCTCAGTTTTGCTGTGCAGGATTTTTTGTTCGGATTGTTCGGAGCTTTGATCGTGGGACTGGCAATCTATATTGTCTCCATCATTTTCAAAGCCACGGCTGAAATAATCCGTATCGGAATACAGGTGACTGACCGGTTGACCCGGGAAAATATTATCACAAAAGGCGGTTAAAAAATCATGAGAATCACTAAATTGCATATCGTGCTTATCCTCTTGCTGGTCGGCGCAGGATTCGGCGGGTTTAAGTTCTGGACAATGAAACAGGCGGAAATCAAACAGCGCGAAGAAAAATTGAAAGCTGAAATGGTCCGTCAGAAACAGTTGGAGGAGGATGCGGCTCAGAAAGCGGCCGAAGCCGCAGCCGCAGCGACTCAGGAAACAGCCGCTCAGCAGGCGCCGGGAACAGCAGCTCCCGTCACCTACACTGTGGTCAGCGGCGACACTCTCTGGAGCATTGCCAAAAAAAGCGAACATTTCGGGCAGGGGCACCGCTGGTACGATATCTGGAAAGCGAACGAAGATTCCATTCTTGATTTTGACCGCATTGAATCCGGTCAATCACTCAAAATTCCCCTGGATAAACCTGAAGGATACGCCTGGCCTCCGACGGATGAGGACAAAAAGGACAGGATATTGAACCGTTCAAAACTTGTGCGGTCTGAATCTGCGACAAACTGAAACCGCTTCCATGATCGAGCTAAAACACTCCAATATTCTCAGCAGCGTTATCGGTAAAAACGGTCTTTCAGCGCCGGAACTGAAAAAGTATGCGCGGAAATTGCGCGATGCGCGTGTAAATGTGCTTCAACAGGCAGAGTCAGGTTCGCTCGGTTTCGTCGGTCTGCCGGACGGAGATGAAACAGCGCAGGAACTGATTTCCGCAGCCGGAAAATGGCGCGGCAAATTTGAAAATTTCATTGTGCTGGGTATCGGGGGCTCCGCGCTAGGCAATATCGCCCTGCAGAGCGCCTTGCGGCATACGCACTGGAACCTGTTGTCGAACAAAGAGCGCGGCGGATGGCTGCGGCTGTTTGTGGCCGACAATGTGGACCCTGCCATGATTTCCGACCTGCTGGACGCGGTGGACCTGAAAAAATCCGTCATCAATGTCGTATCAAAGTCCGGCACCACTGCGGAATGTCTCGCCAGTTATTTTATCGTCAAGGAAAAACTGGAACGTAAAGTCGGCGCAAAGAATGTGGCAAAACATCTTGTGTTCACCACCGACCCGTCACGCGGTTATCTGCGCGATGTGGCGAACAAAGAGGGGGTCCAGACATTTTCTGTGCCCGGTAACGTGGGGGGGAGATTTTCCGTGTTGACTCCCGTGGGACTGCTTTCCGCTGCCGCAACCGGTATACCCGTGGACGAAATTCTCAAAGGCGCGCGCGCTGTCCGTACCCGCTGTCTCGACGATAATATGTTCAGGAATCCCGCCTCGCTGTTTGCGCTGGTTCACCATCTCTATTACAAAAAGGGCCGTCCCATCCATGTGCTTATGCCTTACTCGCATCCGTTGCGCGACATGGCGGACTGGTTCCGTCAGCTCTGGGCCGAATCTCTCGGCAAGAAAAAAGACCGCGCCGGTCACACCATCCTTGTCGGTCCCACACCTGTGAAAGCGCTCGGAGTCACAGACCAGCATTCGCAGGTCCAGCTCTATATCGAGGGGCCGCAGGATAAAGTGGTGACATTCATTTCCGTCGGCAAGCCGGACCACGATGTGCGCATCCCGTCGGTGAAGGGCCACTATCTTTCCGGACAGTCCTTGTTTAAACTGTTCAAGTCTGAGGAATCCGCCACCCGCGCCGCGCTTTCAAAAGAAGGCCGTCCCAATCTCACGCTGTCCATCCCGTCCGTCAGTCCCGAGTCAGTGGGCGAGATGATATATATGTTCGAAATGGCTACAGCGTACAGCGGCGAACTTTTCGACATCAATGCGTACGACCAGCCCGGCGTTGAACAGGGCAAAGTGCTGACCTATGCGTTGATGGGACGCGAAGGTTTTGCTTCTCATCTCCAATCATTCCGCAAGTTTCTGCGCTAGACCGGTCCGCTGACATGAGGAACAGTATGCTGCCCCGTGAAAAACTGGAGCGGATGGGACCGGCGGGTCTGAAGGAAGAGGAACTGCTTTCCATACTTTTCGGTACAGGCACGCGCGGCAAAGATGTGCTCACTCTCTCGCGCGAACTTATCCGCACTTTTGACAACTGCAAACTGCTTAAAGCGTCGCTCGCTGACCTTACAAAAGTGAAGGGAATCGGGTCAGCCAAAGCGTCGGTGCTGATAGCGGCATTCGAACTATCTCAGCGGCTTATGGATCGCGATAACGGCAGTGTACCCCGCGTGGAAAAACCTCAGGACGCGCTCGTGCATGTGCAGGAAATCCGCGGCCGGAAAAAAGAACATTTTGTCGCGCTCTATCTCGACGCGCGCAACCGGATTGTGCACAGGGAATTCGTTTCCATCGGTTCGCTCAATACCACGGTGGTGCACCCGCGCGAAGTCTTTGTTCCTGCTATCCAGCACACCTGCGCGAGTGTAATTCTCTGCCACAACCATCCTTCGGGCGATTGCGAACCTTCTCCCGAAGATGTGGAACTCACGCGCCGTCTGATTTCCGCCGGCGAACTGCTCGGCATAGAAGTGCTCGACCATCTGGTGGTATCGGACAAAAATTATCTCAGCATGAAGGAATCCGGTTGGATATAAAAAAGTTTTCGGAACCTCTGTACCGTCCTCAAACAGCATTGCAGTTGTGGGTAAGAGTCGCATTATGGTGCGCTGTCATTTTCGCCTTTTCAGCAGCGCCCAACTATAGCGGCCGTCAGGCCAATTTTGAAACATTGCACGGTATTCTGGATTTTCTTGCCCGCAAAGCCGCGCACCTGCTGGAATTTGCGCTGCTTATGAGGTTCGCGTATCCGGCGGTTGAAAAAAGCTGGGTCCGGATCCCGCGCTTTCATTTTTGGCTGGCGTTCGGGTTTTGTATTCTCTATTCCATTTCCGACGAATGGCACCAGACCCATGTTTTCGGCAGGACCGGTACGGTGTTCGATATTTTTGTGGATGCTGTCGGGTCTGTGCTTGGATTTGTGAGTCTGGGCCGTTCTATTAAGGACGATAAATGCGCCGCTTAGCGTTTTTGCTGGCGCTGCTTTTCGCCGCCGGGTGCGGCAAGCAAACTGATTTTGACCTGGCGAAAAAATCCGAAAAGTTGGGGCGCTATGCCACCGCAATTTCCCATTACGAAACTTTTGTTCAAAAGAATCCGAAACATTCCGACACGGCTGAGGCGTATTTTAATATGGGCGAAATCTACCGCACAGTGATAAAGGACTATCCCCAGGCGCGGTTGTATTTTGAAAAGGTTTCAAAAGAGTTTTCCGGCAAGCCCATAGCTGTCAAAGCCGATGAACAATTTATGAATTGCCCGGACTATTTTCCTCTCGATGCCGTGGACAAAAAAGTGATGGGCGATTCATCCAGCGGCGGCGACCACATGCATACGGTTGAGAAGTTTGAACCGGCCAAAGAGGCCCCCGGACGGCGCCGATGGACCAGGGAAACTTTTGCCGGCGACCAGAGCGTCGGCGCAGAATCTCTGATTTATGAAAAGAAAGACCGCGAACTCCGCGAATTTGTACCGGGCAATCCTCAATATTCAGTCGCGTTAAGGTACCCGCTGGTCAAGGGTCTTTCGTGGGAATCTTTGCGACGCGGCAAGCGTGTGCAGTTTTCTGTAGTGGATGATGCATGTTCCATTGAAGTCCGCGGCGGCATTTTTGTGAACTGTTTGAAAGTTAAAGAGGAGTCTGCTGAAATTAAAAGCACCTGGAAATATAATTATTATGCGCCCGGCGCAGGGTTGGTCCTCACCTCCATTGCAACCGAAAAAGCCGAAACCCGTATTGTGGAACTCCTGTCAGGCACACCTGCACGCGCTGCATCAGTTTCGGTCGAAACCAAAAAGGCCAACAAGTTCTATATCTCAGTGGACAGAATAAAGTCCTGGTTCGCAGAGATAACTTCAAAAATAAAAAAAAGAAAGTAGTTTCTAGCGTGTGGCGCCGGGAGTGTTGCCCACACCGAATTTCTTGACAGAGTAGCGTTTCCCGTCAGTAATGACCTGCACTGTGCCGTCCTGGTCCGTGCGGAAATATTTCAATCCGCGCTGTTTGAAACGGTCCAGCACAGTCGGGTTGGGGTGTCCGAACCGGTTCCTCCGCCCGCACGAGATAACCACCAGTTCAGGGTTGAGCGCGTCAAGGAATTCTTCCATGGAAGAAGTTTTCGACGCGTGGTGAGGCGCTTTCATGATGTGCGATTCCAGCCGCTTTCCGAATGTGCGTACCAGATGATCTTCCGCCTCCAACTCGGCGTCGCCGGAAAAAAAGAACGCCACTTTGTTGTACGTCACCTTCAGTACCACCGACCGGTTGTTCGGATTTTCTTTGTCAGGGTTGTCCGCATAGGGTTCGTCGCTCGGGCCAAAGACTTCCACTTTCAGCTTCGGGTCCCAGTTGAGCGTGTTGCCTTCTTTGACTACACGGTAAATCATTTTCTTTTGTTCCACCCGTTTCAGCACCTGAAGGTACGGCGGAGATTTGGTCGGCCATCCGGAATCAATGAACTCGCGCACCGTGAACCGGTCCATCACAGCCGGTATCCCTCCGTAGTGGTCCAGATGCGGATGCGAAACCACAATCCCGTCCACCACTTTCACCTTGCGCGACTCCAGAAAGGGCACAATCACATCTTCACCCGCGTCCAGATTGCCGCCGTGCGCGCGCTCGTTCGGTCCGCCGTCTATCAGATAGATTTTTCCGCCGGGCGTGCGTATCACAATGGCGTCGCCTTGCCCGCAGTCCAGGAACGTGACCACCATGTTCTCCGACGATGCGCGGGCCGCATTTGCCTGGGGCGCGTCCGCTCCTGCCGGACACGCAAGCGCGCTCCATACCGCCATGAGCGCAAGCAGTTTTTTGACCTGTGTCATGGAAAGTTCACCCCGAAAGATATCCGGTGTTCAAGTCCCGCACCTGCAAACGGCGTGAACGCGTAGTCCAGATTGTACCGCTGGCTAGCCGACTGAGAAAAATAAAAGCCGAACCCGCCGGAAAAAAAGTTGTACCAATCTGCACTTTTTCTGTTGCTGTGCAGGAACCTGTACCCTGTCCTCAGAGAGAATGCCGGATACAGTTTCCATTCATTGCCCAGCCGCAGCTCAAAATCTTCCCGTAAAGGCGCCGCAGCATCCACAGCGCTGATCCACTTCTTGCCCATGAAAGTGTCCGAGATCCCGGCCCGCACTATCGTAGGCAGCGGCGAACTTCTCCCCGGCCCCATGTCCGGTCCCAGATTTTGTAAAGAGCCCGACACCTGGATTTTGTGTCCCTGTATCCACTTGTCCTCTGCCCGGTAACCGGCTCCGATGTCGAATGCCGCCCCGTCGCCGGTCTTGTCGCCTATTGACTCGCGTATCATCTTGACCGAAAACCCGACAGCAATATTGTCCGACCACTTTTTCGCATAGGCCGCGGTGAACGCCCAGTTATAGAAAGTGAAATTTCCCGACGGCTGGTCAAGCTCGTCCCGCCCGTCCAGTTCCGGACTGAAAAAAATCGCCGCCGCAGCGCCGAGCACGCCTGCCGGCACGGCCTTTGTAAATGCAAGATGCGAAAAATGAGCGTTATTCGATGTGTTCATATAGCTCGACTGCAGGTCCGTCCCCTCGACAAAAGCCATTCCCGACGGATTCCAGTAAACCGCATCCGCGCCGGAACTTTCCGTCGCTCCGGTCTCTGCCATTCCCAGGTTCCGCGCGCCCGCTCCCAGTTTCAAAAAATTCGCCGCAGTCACCCCAAAGTCCGCTGCCCGCAAGCACGAAAAACAAAACATAGCAGTCACAAACGCCGGAAAAATAGCCCGCGCATTCATTGACGGATCACTGCGAATCTGGACCGTTCGGTAGCTGACGAATTGCCGCTCCGCGCTTCCACAGTCACCCAATAAAGACCCGACGCCGCGCTCCTGCCCTCCTGATTGTTCCCGTCCCAGGCCACAAAATTACTGCCTGACGCGCCCGTCCCATCCAGTTCCCGTGCCAAATCGCCTGATAACGTGTGAATCCTGACCTTGACAGAGTCCGCCTTTCCGTCGAGAGTGTAAGCAACTGTCCCCGACCCTCCTTTCACCGGATTCGGATACACATGCACATCCGAAACACTGCCCGCCGCCGTCGTAGCGCTGTCCGTGAGCGAAGTGGAAACCGAATAACTCACCCCGTTGGTCTTGACCGAAATATTCCCGCGCTGGTTTGTGCGCAGCAAACGTATGCTCCGGTCCGAGTAAACTTTCAGCGTTTCCGGGTCCGGCAATCCAAAAGAAGTTCCGCCCACCGACACCACTGCAAGTTTCGGTTTCACCATATCCGCAAATGCCCCGCTCACTGCTGCGGTCGGCAGGTTCGCGCTTGCGTGGTGGGGGACTTTAAGGACAGTGGACTGCAAAGCAGTTCCTTTATGTGTCATGATATTGGTCAGCGACCTGTTATCTGAATCACCTGTAAAAAGAAACGAAATCCGGTTGAAAGTGAGCTTGATTACATTTGAATTTGCATTCCGGCTGTCCGCAGTGCCCGGCGCAACAATAGCTGCTTTGAAAAGTTCCGCCGTCACTCCCGCGCCAAAATCCAGCGTCGGACTGGTCGCAGTGGTAAGTTCCACTTTTCCTCCCAGACGCCCTGCAGTGATCGCAGCGTTCACCGCGTTGCTCAGCGCCGCAGGAAAATCCGCTCCGGCAAAAGGTTCCGAATGATAAAGCGTGCCCACGGTGAACCGCCCGTCGGCAAGTAAATCAGTGAACCCCTGATAGTGGTCCGAATCATTGTTGGAGACAATCATCTTGTCAATTCTGCGGATACCTTTTTCCAGCAGGAACGGAGCCAGCGTGTCCGAGCCCTGGTCCTTGTCGCCCCCGTCAATCATGATTTTTTGTCCGGCAGGAGTTTCAATCAGCGTTGAGTCGCCGTGCCCCACATTGATGAAAGTCACTTCCAGCGTCTCAGCGCACGCATACCACGGACAGACCAGCACAGTCAGCGCAGTCCACCCAAAGAACATCAGTCCAGTTAACCGGCGAATTATATCTTCCTCGCGGACCGTTTAAGCAGTTTTTCCCGAAGTAGTTGAATGGCGTCCTGGGTAGTTTTTTCTGATTGAGGGTTGGGCACCATGTTGATGGTGAGGTGCATCCCGTCATGGATTTTGAAGGGGAATTTCTTGACCGGTATTGTCAGCTGGCCGATTCGTTCTACAATGACCACAGCTGTTTTCGCGTCTTCTATCCGGTCAATAAAGGCTTTGAGCACGCCATATTCTACCTATGTTTAAGCAATTTTTCAACCCGGATCAATACTTGACAAAAAAGTCAGATATTGTTATATTTGAAGGAGAACATAACACGAAAATGAGCGCATACAACCCCAAGATTGTAGAGCATTTTATGCATCCGCGCAACGTGGGCGAGATCCCGGATGCGGACGGTGTCGGCACAGTCGGTCATCCGGCCTGCGGAGATGTGGTCCGCATCTATATCAAGGTCAGCCCGCAGAACAGCAACCCTGTCATTTCACAGGTTCAGTTCAAGACTTTCGGATGCACTACAGCCATTGCCACCAGTTCCATCGCAACCGAACTCATCAAAGGAAAAACAATCGACGAGGCGCTCAAGCTGACCAAGGAGGACGTAGCGCGCGAGTTGGGGGGACTGCCTCCGATTAAGATGCACTGTTCCGTCCTTGCCGCCGATGCGCTCAAAGCCGCAGTCGCCGACTATTTCAAGAAAATCGGTCAGTCCAGCCGCGCCGAACAAGTGGCCAGAGAAAGTCACGACCACGAAGACAAAGAACTTCTTTCAAGACAAAAAACAAACTAGCGAGGTGAACGATATGGAAACAACAACAGTAGCACCCATGGTCACATTGACCCCGAACGCAGTAGCCAAAATTAAAGAGTTAACGTCCAGCGATCCTCAAGCTGCAGGTAAATCTCTGCGCATCTTGCTGGAAGAAGGCGGTTGCTCCGGGTATCAGTACGGATTTTCCTACAGTGACAAAAAAGAGAATGACCAGGTGCTTTCATCCGACGGTATTTCCGTGCTCATTGACCCGGACAGTGCAGAGCGGCTCAAAGGCAGTGTTATAGACTACAAAACGGATTTCGGCAGCGAAGGATTCGCCATTGAAAATCCGAATGTGAAAAAATCCTGCGGATGCGGCAAGTCGGTGGAACTGTAACTCACTCACATGCTTCTCACCGTATCGGAAAAAGCCGCTGGTAAACTCAGACAGCTCGCCCAAAAACAGGGCAAGTCTGCTGATGCAGCCCTGCGGATCCGCGTAGTCGGAGGCGGATGTTCCGGTATGACCTACCAGTTCGGTTTCGCCGAAAAACTCGACGACAATGACAAAATCATCGAACAGCACGGCGTGAAAGTGGCTGTGGATACCATGTCCATGGCCTATCTGTCGGGTTCGGAACTGGACTACGAGGAAACTCTCATGAAGTCCGGGTTCAAAGTGCACAATCCCAACGCGTCCGTTTCCTGTTCCTGCGGCGAATCTTTCAGCGTTTGATATGGAAATAGTGGTGCTGGACCTGAACGACATCTTCCCGCCGAAATCATCCGTCCAGACGGTCCAGTCAAAAATCAGTCAGTGGGACACTGCGCCGTACAAGGACAAGCATGTCCAGCTCAAAGGATGTTCTCCCACGTGGGCGCACCTTATAGTGGCGGGGAGACTCTTCGGCACAGCGTCGGCCATTGACTTTATCATGGACGACGGTAAAGGCGGCGTGCCTGTCCCCGTCTACAATAAAGTTGCCTGACCAAAAAGCCCGATTTACGGGGGCGTTTGTACTTCTCGCGCTCTCCCTCCTG